>DZBA01000123.1:0-3046 GCA_022729775.1 Anaerolinea thermophila
AGTTACTAAAACGCCACATCGGGATTCAATCCCTTCAACACGTGGTCTGATTCCTGCGTCATCCATTCTTGCGTATAGGCACAGAGGCTGTCTACAGAATCTATAATCACATCCGCAAAGGGCGCAAGGTCTTTGGCATGGGACACGCCCGATAGCACGCCGACGATCAAGCCTGCGCCTGCCGCGCGTCCCATTTTCAAGTCAGCGGTTGTGTCTCCAATCACCATCACTTTTGTGGGGTCAATTTTCATCCGCTCGCAAATCGTCAAGACCATATCGGGCGCGGGCTTGGCAGGGATTCCGTCGTCTGAGCAAACCATCGTTGAAATATATTCTTCGATGTCAAAGGCTTCGATCATTGCCTGAGTGGGGGCGCGGTCATCGGTGGTGGCGATTCCGATCTTGATTCCCTGCGCGTGAATATCCCCAAACAGCGCGCGCGTATCGGTAAACGGTTTGGCGAGAATGACCGGGTCGGGGATGTACCAGCCTTCTGCGACGACGCGCTCCGCATCTTCCGCGCTCAAGCCGAGCGACCGCATCACTTCCACAGTCAGGCGATACAACAAGTGCATCGGGGTCGCGGCGAGTTTTCCGTGCGCCAGCACTTTCTTGCTCGCATCATCGAATCCCATCGCAAGGCATAACGCCTCGCGAACTTCCAGTCCGCTGGCTTCTTTTAACTGCTCCGCAAGATAGAGCGCCCATCCGCCCCACATTGCGTCAAAATCAATCAACGTGCCGTCCTTGTCGAAAATAATTGCCTGCGGTTTGAAGTGTTTTAGTTTGTCCATGTAAAAGCATCCTTGATTCATAATAAATTGACAGCCACATTATGTGACCGTCAATCATTTCGGCAATCATACCAAAGTTTCTTCGTTTATAATCGCAAGACTTATGAATAAAACAAAGATCGTAGTTGCCATGTCCGGCGGCGTGGATTCATCTGTTGCGGCGGCTTTGCTCAAAGAGCAGGGCTATGACGTGATTGGAATGATGATGCGTTTATGGTCGGAGCCGGGCAAGGAAGAATCGAATCGCTGCTGCACACCGGATGCGATGGCGCAGGCGCGCCGCGTCGCGGGGATTCTCGACATCCCATTTTACGCGGTGGACGCGAAGGATGTTTTCCGCGAGACCGTCGTGCAATATTTTCTGGATGGGTACGCGCGCGGAGAGACTCCCAACCCGTGTTTGATTTGCAACCGAAAAATCCGCTGGACTTTTTTGCTCAATCACGCGCTGGCTTTGGGCGCGGAATATATGGCGACAGGGCATTATGTGAGAAAGGTGAAGGATGAAGGCGCAAGAATAAAATTGTTCCGCGCAACGGATCATTCTAAAGACCAGTCTTACGTTTTGCATGTTTTAACTCAAGAACAATTAAGTCGCGCCTTGTTTCCGGTGGGGGAGTACCCCAAGCCGGAGATTCGTGATATCGCCAAAAAATTCAAACTGCCGACCGCCTCGCGCAAAGACTCTCAGGATTTATGTTTTCTGGCTGGCGAGGATTATCGCAATTTCTTGAAGCGCAACGCGGCAGAAATGCTCCAGCCCGGCGAGATTGTTACGCAGGATGGGAAGGTTGTCGGTAGGCATGACGGGCTGGCAAATTACACCATCGGTCAGCGCAAGGGACTCGGCGCGTCCTCGCCTGTGCCGTTGTATGTGATTAAGAAAAATGCCGCGAAGAACGAATTGATTGTCGGCGCGGGTGACGAACTTGGCTTTGCTGAATTAACCGCGCGTGAGGTCAATTGGATATCAGGCGCAGCCCCGCGAGAACCTTTCCACGCGCTGGTCAAAATCCGCTACACGGCGAAGGAAGTCGAGGGGCTGGTCACGCCGCTGGGTGAGAATCAACTGCGGGTCGCGTTCGACGCGCCGGTGCGGGATGTCACCGCGGGACAGGCAGCGGTCATCTATGTAGGTGAAGAATTGCTCGGCGGCGGAATTATTGTATAAGAATGTAATTTGCGCGTAGCCACTACATCAATCATTATAACGAAACCACTAACCAAACTCAAAACAAAAGGGCTGATTATGTTCACAACCACCATACCCGCATTTGTCTTTGCCATTATTCTCGCCTTGCTATGCGGCGCACTTTACCATCTTGTGCGCGGCGGCAGCGGATGGTATCTGCTGCTGTATTTTGGGTTAAGCATTCTGGGATTCGCCGCAGGGCAGGGCTTAAGTTTCTGGCGCGGATGGATTCTCTTGCGTTTCGGTATGCTGGATGTTGGGTTTGGAATATCGGGAAGCATTTTGTTTTTGGTCGTCGGCGAATGGTTGAGCAAAATCGAAGTCAAAGACGAAGACGAAAGCAAGGTATAATTTTTTGTTACCAAAACCTTTATGGTTTGCAAGCCATAAAGGTTTTATACATCTATAAAAGAGGAAAACAAATAAACATGGAGTACGTGACTTTTTTGATTGACTTGTTCCTGCATCTCGATGAGCATTTGGCGAAAATCATCTTAGATTATGGACCATGGACCTACGGCATTTTGTTTGGCGTGATTTTTGTCGAAACAGGTTTGGTGGTGATGCCCTTCCTGCCCGGCGACTCGCTCTTGTTTGCGGCGGGGACATTTGCCGCGCTCGGAGCATTGAAGATCTGGTACTTGGTCGGCTTGTTGATGGTGGCTGCCATCGGCGGCGACGCGGTGAACTATTCCATCGGGCATTATTTGGGCGAGCGCGCTTACAGCATCAAATGGATTAAAAAGGAACATCTTGAAAAAACCCATGCCTTCTTCGAGAAGCACGGCGGCAAGGCAATCTTCCTCGCGCGTTTTGTCCCCATTGTGCGCACCTTTGCGCCGTTTGTCGCAGGCATTGGGAAAATGAGCTATGGTTATTTTGCCACATACAATGTAGTAGGCGGAATTACCTGGGTCTTGTTATTTACCTTTGCAGGATATTTCTTTGGAAACATTCCATTTATGAAGGAAAACTTCGAATATGTGATCATCGTCATCATTCTCGTCTCTGTCCTTCCTATGGGCTGGGAGTGGTGGAAGGCGCGTCAGGAAAAAGCGGG
>DZBA01000123.1:3146-9049 GCA_022729775.1 Anaerolinea thermophila
ATGAAACGCGCCATTCTTTTTACATTCTTTATTATTTTCATCGTCATCCTTGCGGATATGGGACGAATGCCGCGTTTTATCTCTGTCGCAGTGGAAGAACTTCCTTATGGGGACAAGGTCGCGCACTTCATTCTTTTTGGAATTTTGAATTTCTTCATCACACGCGCTGCCATTTCCACGTTTTCATCGCGCGACGCGCTCCGTGTGGCGCTGCTTGCGGGCTTCATCCTTGCTTTACTTGTCGGCTTGGAAGAATTTTCGCAAAACTATTTTTCAGAGCGCACCGCCGAATGGGTTGATTTATTCGCCGGGTATGCGGGAATGTTCATCGGCGGAATGGTCGCGTTCAAATGGCGGGCGAGAGGCTGAACAAAGCCAGCTGCGCGGCGGGCTTGCGTCCATCCATGAGAAGATAAGGCGCGGCGCGTTCCGCAAGGATGCCGAGTTTTTTCAGCGCGGAAAGGTCGCGCAGTTTGCCCAACCTGCGCGCATTCAGAATAGAGTCCGCGCCTTTTAATCCGATGCCGGGGATTTTTATCAAATCGCGTTTTTCCGCTTTATTGATTTCGATTGGATGTTCGATTAAATTCATTTGCGCCCAAGCCTGTTTGGGGTCAGCGTCGAGCGGGAGGTTGCTGTCTTTGGCGAAGGGCAAATCTTCGAGGTCAAACCCATAATCGCGCAGGAGAAACGAAGCCTGATATAGGCGATGTTCGCGCATGGGATGTACAGCGGGTTTATTTTCAAATGGCGTGTCTTGAATTGGGTGGAAGGCGGAAAAATACGCGCGTTTCAATCGAACGTTTTTATGAAGCCAATCGGTCATGCTCAATAATTCAAGGTCGCTTTCATCCGCGCCGCCCGCGACAAATTGCGTTACAGTGGACGGGTATTTTCCATTCCAAAAATAATGCGCGGGAGTGCTTTGGCGAATCTCTTCGATCCATTTGAGCGGGTTTAACAACTCCTCGATGAATATTTTATGCGGCGCAAGTCTGGCAAGGCGGTCTGTGTTCGGCGCTTCCAAATTGACCGAGACGCGGTCTGCGAGCTGCATGGCGCGGTAGACTTGGGCTTTCTCCGCGCCGGGCATAATCTTCAAATGCAGGTATCCGCGATAGTGATATTTTTTGCGCAGGATTTCGGCTGTGTCGAGCAGTTGGTCTTGCGTGCGGATTCCGCCTCCCGCGATGCTTGAACTCAAGAACGTGCCTTCTGCCATGCCGCGTTGATACATTTTACTGAAGAGCTGCGCGAACTCATCGGGCTTGAAGGTAGCGCGGCGAAAGTCACGCCCTGCGCGGAAGGGACAATAGAAACAGTCGCGCTCACATGCGGAAGAAAGCAAAGTCTTGAGCAGCAGGATGCTTTTTCCGTTGGGGAGTTGGGCGCGATGCGTGAAAGCTGAGTCGCGTTCCTTCGCGTTGAAACAGCGCGGCTCGCCATCTGCTTCGAATGTCATTTGAGAAGAAAGGTTTTTGAGGGTATCCAGCGCGTTCATACTTCTATTTTAGAACATTTGGTCTAAAATTTCAAGTCCGGGACAAAAGATGTACAATAGAGAAGTAATACAAACTATAGGAGAAACCCATGCGCATAAATATTCGAACCAAGTTGATGCTCGTTTTTATGACCCTTGTGACGCTGTTCCTGCCCGGCGTGTTCTATTGGTTTTATCAATTCTCCACACAGCAAATGATGGGAGAACTGCGGCAAAACCTGATGGTTTCGGCAAGCGTAGCGGCGAACATGATCAACGCGGAGCAACATGCCCGCGTGCTGGAGAGTGGCGTGGAAGGGGATGCGGATTACGAAGAAATCGCGCAGGCGCTGCGCGTGGCGCGGGATGCAAATCCCAGAATCGAAGCGGTTTATACGGCGGTCAAGTCAAGCAGCGGCAACCCCGACGAATTGATGTTCGTGGTTTCAGCAGAGGAAAGCGAAGACCGCGCGCACCTGCGCGAGCCGTATGACGCCAGCAGCGCGCCGGTGATGATCAAGGCGTTCGAGGGAAACCCCATTGCGGATGTGGAAACTGGCGCGGATGAATTCGGCGTGTGGCTTTCGGGATATGCGCCCATCCGCGATGAAAGTGGAAACACAGTTGCCATTGTCGGCGTGGATATGCTCGCGGATGATATTTCAGCGATGCAAGGGCAAATACAAACCATCAGCATCCTTGTCTTTGTCATTGCGTATGCAAGCGTGTTCATCGCGGTTATTTTGATTTCTGGCGCAATTACCAAACCGCTGACCAAAATCACAACCGCCGCGCGCGTTTTGGAAAATGATGAGCCGTACGACGCAAAGCAGCTGGAGTCCCTTGCCCGGGGCAAGGATGAACTGGGAATTCTCGCGCATGTCTTCAACGAAATGGCAGGGAAGGTTTACCAGCGACAGGAAGTGTTGAAGCAGGAAGTGGTGAAACTTCGCATCGAGATTGACCAAGCAAAACGCAAGAAAGAGGTCGAAGAAATTGTGGATTCGGATTACTTCCAGGATTTGAAGGCGAAGTCTGATCTGGCGCGCAAGAGACGCACGACTAAAAACAAGGAATAATGTCACTTGGTAGGGAAGGGGGGAATGGATATACTGGTTGAAATTTCAAATTCAGAATTCTGAAATCAGAATTCTGAATTTTTATACACAAGGAGTCCGCAATGTGTGAATTTTGCACGCAGCACGGCGAAGGCAAGAAGTGGTATTTGACGATGGAGAATTACTCCAAAGACCTGCTTGACCAGAACAAGCGGCGCGAATATGCGGCGGAGTTTTTGAACGGATTCGACAAGCGCGCCCCAAAGGCGATCAAACAACTGGATATGGTGCGCCGCACGCCGATGATGAAACTCGCCAAGCCCGTCTTGACTCACATGCAGAAGGAAGACCATTACGGACAAGTGGTGCCGATGGAAGATGTGGAAAAAATCTTCGAGATGGTGCAAGGCGCGGTGAGACTTCCCTGCGTGTGCCGGCGCGTGACCACAGGCAACATGAACGCGCGTTACTGCTACGGTTTGACGATGGACCAGCAGTTGATGGATTCCCTCGACGATTCGTTCAGCCTCGAGACGCTGACCAAAACAGAAGCGCTCGACTCCATCCGCAAATTGGACAAGGAAGGCTTGGTCCACTCCGTTTGGACATTCAAGACTCCCTTTATTGGCGGGCTGTGCAACTGTGACCAGGATTGCATGGCATACCGAATCACGCACGCGCGCAAAGATTATCCCGTCATGTTCCGCGCGGAATGGATCGCCATTGTCTCACCTGACGCGTGTAATGGCTGCCGCTTATGTATGCGTCAATGTCAATATGGCGCGATTCGATATTCATCCAATAATAAGAAGGTTGTGATTGATCCGACGGCGTGTTACGGCTGCGGTGTCTGCCGCGCGAGTTGTAACAAGAACGCGATTGAACTTCAGCCAAGAGAATTGGTCAAAGAAGCGGCAGGGATTTGGTAAGAAAAGGATGAAGGATGAAACCTGTCAGGTCTGTAGTTTAGAAGAAACAGGATAAAATAAGCCATGCCGACTAAAATAATCCCCACCCGACCGTTGAATGAAAACGAGAAATTCCTGCGCGAGAAGTTTTACGAAAGCCTCGCCGCGCAAAGCGATTTGATGGACAAGTTGAGCGAGCGGCTGCTGACGCTTGAATTGGCGATCCCAGGCGCGTATGCGACAGCGTTGAAGTTGATGTACGGCGACAAGGCGACAGTCACCTTTGGGACGTGGGGTTATCTTGCGTTTGGGTTATGGTTCGCTTCGCTGATTTTGACCTTGTTTGCGCTCGCGCCTCAAAAGTGGAAGGTGGATGTTTCCATCTTAAAACAAGACCCTCGGAAATTGAATCAAGCCCTGGGGATCGAGGATTTCTTCGAGCAGTCGGCGCTGTACAAGCGCAGGTTGATTTCGGTTTCGAGCGTGTTGTTCTTTTTAGGCGTGGTTGGCGCGGCGTTGACGTTGTAATTAATTAACTCACCTTACGCGCTTTAGGCATGTCACCCTCCCGATGGACATCGGGACGATGTGAGCAAAGCGAAGGGTCTCTGATATAATCGTAGAGATGTTTCGCTCCGCTCAACATGACACTGCGTAAGGTGAGTAATTAAGGGCGCGTTTCAAATGAGTCGAGAGAAATTGGTGTAGCGCGTTGCGTGTTCCGTTTTGAACGCTTACGCAACACGTACCACGTACCACGTACCACGCGACGGAATTCAATTGAGATGAAACGCGCCCAAATTATAAGGAGGAATGTATGAGAAAACGATTGACCTTTCAATGTTGGAACTGCGGCAAGACTTACACCCTGCTGCGGGAAATTACAACGGAGCAGACGCTGACGGTGGCTTGCCCGTATTGCAATGCCGAGGCGGTGGTGGATTTGGAGCCGTTTCGTAAAAAAGTAAAAAACGTGATGCGCGGCGGCGAAGGGATTGCTTCGGCTGCGCCTCGCAATGACATGCCAGAAGAATTGGATTTGCCCGACGTGCTGCCGACGAAGAAAAAGCCTGAATGATTACGAAGTTTTTTTTCGTGAACTCACAGATGCTCACCGTGTGTGTGAGCCGCCAAAATCTGGACACGGATGACACGGGTTTCACGGACGGACACGGAAAAAATAAAAAAATCCGTGAGGATCCGCGTAATCCGCCTAATCCGTGTACAAAAAGGTTTTCAATGAGCCAATCCCGCAACTTAGAGGACATTCCATGACAAAAAACATCCACCCGCGCGCGTTGGTTTTGCGACCCGCCGCTGATTTGATAAAACGCCAGCCCGAGTTGAAGCGCATGGCTATGCAGTTGGCGCAGATATACGCGGGCAATTTATCTTTGGAGAAAGTCACCGTTGTGACCGACGAGCATTTGCAGGCGATGGGCAGCGCGTTGTGGACAATGCTCGAAGCGGAGCAGAATTTCGAGGCGGCGGTGAAAGACGCGGGGGCGGCGATTCTGCCCGTCGTCATCGAGAGCGGCGCGGCGGAGGTGCAAGCCCTGCCCTGGGAAACGCTCTGCCATCCCGTACACGGCTTCATCGGAAAGAATCCCGCGTTTACGCTCACGCGGCGAGTAAAAAGTGACAGACCTCTTAAAGATGACAGTCACTTGGAGAAAGGTCCGCTGCGCGTGCTGTTGTTCACATCCCTGCCCGAAAATGTGCAAAGCCGCTTGAAGGTGGAGGAGGAACAGGCGGAGGTGCAAGCCGCGCTGCTGCCGTGGATTTCGCAGGGATTGGTGAAGTTGGAAATGCCCGACGATGGCAGGTTCATCACGTTGAAAAACCTGCTGCGCGATTTTCAGCCGCATGTTTTATTTTTGAGCGGACATGGAAGTTTTCGTAACGCGCCACACGTGAACCAGGCGTATGGCGAATTTTTCTTTGAGGATGAGGCGGGCGACAGCGCGGGCGTGCGAGATGAGGAGATTGCCAAAGCGCTGGTCGGCACGGGCGTGCGGGCGGTGATTCTTTCCGCGTGTGAGAGCGGAAAAGCCGCGTCTGATTCGCTTTCCAACGGCTTGACGCAGCGCATTAGCGCGCAGGGAATCCCGCATGTGATTGGAATGCGCGAAGCGATTTATGACATTGCGGGGATTCAATTTGCGCGCGCATTGTGCGATGAACTGGCGCGCGGCGAGCGCATGGACGCGGCGCTGCAAGCCGCGCGGATTGCCATCCAAACCCCGATGAAGGAAGTAATCACGCGGCGCGTGGCGGGCGCGGGCGCGGCGGCGGAGTTGAGTTTTGGGCAGTGGTGTCTGCCGATGGCGCTTTCCGCGGATTTGCTTGCCCCGCTGGTGGATTGGGACTTTACCCCCAAGCCGACAGGCGCGGCGCGGCTGCTCAACCGTTCGTTGGGACGCGTGAACATGCCCGCGCGGTTTATCGGCAGGGGGG
>DZBA01000124.1 GCA_022729775.1 Anaerolinea thermophila
ATGTCGAAAGCAAGGTGTATAATTCTCAAATTGAAATTGGAGGTTCCCATGCTCGCGCAACAAAAGACAAAAGATTTTATTCTTCACCAAATCGAAAACCTATCCCAAGATAGGTTGGCGGAAATTGCCCAATTTATAGAATTTTTACAGTTCCGCGAAAAAACATCTATTCGAGAAGCCATACCCGGCAAACACGTCGCATTTGGAATTTGGGCTGATTACCCTGAAGCGCAAGACCCCGCAACATTTGCCTTGTCGCTTCGGCGAAAGATCGAAAGGAGAATGGATGGCTGATATCATTCATTTAGTAGACACATCCATATTTATAGATTATTTTCGCAAGCATGAGCCTGCCAAGAATTGGCTCGATCAGTTTTCACAAGGTAGTTTAGCTTATTCAGTGGTCACTGCTGCGGAATTATTAGCAGGATGTCGCAACAAACGCGAGCATGAATTAATTGAAAAAGAACTTGCACTTTATCCAATGATCTATGTCACCACTACAATTTCTTCAACTGCATGGGAGTGGTATCGCGAGTTCTATTTGAGTCACAATGTTGGTTTTCTTGATTGTTTAATTGGCGCTACAGCCTACCACCATGGACTTACCATTTGTACATTGAATGACAAACATTTTCGACCATTTCCAAACATAAAAGTTGAGCGCCCTTATTAACTCAAGCCACTATGACATTTAGGATGTCATGTTGCACGCTAAGCGTCCCTTCGGTCACAAAAAAAACGCTCCATCAGAGCCTGCGAAGGGCTGACATATCGCTCTTTATTATCCAAAGTTAGCAACTTGGGTTAAACAATCTCGCCCTTCAAACTTTCCCCATCCACTTCATTCAACTTAACCTTATCCATCTCATTCCAACGCGGCGCGGCGGCAATGGCTTTGACGCGCAGATAATTTTCTGTCCAGCCTTCCATTTGCCAACCCCAATCCCCCATCTCACTGGTGGCTTCCCATAACACGGTCAATGTTTTACCGATAAACTTCTCGCGGTACGCCTGCGCGGATTCGTCCAATGCGGCGCGCAAAATATGGTTGCGCTGTTTCTTTATTTCCGATTGAACTTGCGCCTTCATCCTTGCCGCGCCCGTTCCGGGACGCGCTGAGTAAGTGAAAACATGCCCGCCCGCGAAGTTCATTTCCTTAACAAAAGCAAGCGACTCGGCAAATTCATCTTCTGTCTCGCCGGGGAAGCCGGCAATCACATCCGTTGTGACGGCAACATCGGGGATGCAGGTTCGCGCGGCGCGAATCAAATCACGAAAGGAAGCGGGCGTAATCTTACGCGCCATTCGCTTGAGCGTGGATTCACATCCACTTTGCAGGGGAAGATGGAAATGAGGCGCGAGCCGCGCATCTTTCCACAGCAGGAAAAAATCCGCGTCCAAGTCCCAGGGTTCAAGGGAGGAAAGCCGCAGGCGCGGAACATCCGTCTGGCGCAAAATGTTTTTGACCAATTCGGAAATATGCGAATCGAAGTCCTGTCCCCACGAGCCAAGATGCACGCCGGTTAATACGATTTCCTTTGCGCCGCCCTCGAGCGCGAAACGAATATCAGAGATGACCTCGGCAAGCGGGCGCGACCTTCCCTCTCCGCGCGCAACGGTGGTGACGCAAAACGCGCAGCGATTATCGCAGCCATCCTGCGCTTTGATGAAGGCGCGCGTGCGGTGATGAAGCCCGGGCAAAGGCGCGCGCGAGATGGGTTCGAGGTCGAAGGAGGGTGGAGGTGTAAGGTTTAAGGTTGAAGGTTGAAGGTGTAAGGTTTGAGAGACGAGGTTATCTTTTTGACTGTTGGGAACAACCTTCAAGACATTGGGAAGATTTTCCGCTTCTTTGGGTTGAAGCGTTGACCAGCAGCCGGTGGCAATGATTTCCTTAACGCCCGCGCGCGCAATATTACGGATGACGCGGCGCGAATCGGATGCCGCGTCTGTTGTGACCGCGCAGGTATTCATCACCGCCAAATCAGCCTCATGAGGAGATGCGACAATTTCATGTCCCGCCGCGCGAAACTGCCGCGCCATAGATTCGATTTCCGCTTGATTAAGACGGCAGCCAATGGTATCGAGGTAAATTTTCATAGCGCGTTAGACAACGGACGATAAACGATGCAACAACAAATCATCGTCTACGGTCTATCGTCTGTTATGGTTTCAAGACCACAAAGTTATCGAAGATGACGTCCACACCGGGTTGGGTAAAACTGCCCGCCAGCAGACCGACATCGCCGGAAGTGAGCGTTGAATCCTGAACGGCGGCAACCTGAAAACCGTTCACATAAAATGTGAGTTGTTTGCCCGCGCAATCGGCGCGTAGATGATTGACAGCCAAGCCCCTTTTGATATTGACATCCGCCTTCATTTCGTTTTGACCGAGCAGCACAGCCTGTCCGCTGAAATAAACGCCAACGCCGTAATAGCCGTCACTGGTGATGAGGAAGAAATAATAATTATTATCGGTAAAACGGCAGAGCAAGCCAACGCGATTTTCATCGGGACCGCCGAGTTTGCCGGTATCCACTTCGACGCGGACATCGGCGAAATTTTTGCGCGGGGTCGCCCAAAAATTCGTTTGCAAGGCATTGACCAGAATCCGGTATCCGCCCGCGTCATAATCCATAATTCCTTCGCCCGCCATAAAACGGTCGAAGCCGGAGACAGGGCTGGAGAAATCATCCTGAAAGAGGACGCTGCCCGATGGCGCGGACGAATCCTGCGGGATGGCATCCGCAACGGTGGTGGAACATGCAAGCGCAAAAATCATCAAGAAAGAGAGAAATGCAAGCAAGCGATTCATAGGCGTGATTTTATCATGTCAACAAAGCAATGACAGCCGCCTTTCAGCAGCTGTCATGATATGGGCAAGGAATCCAGAATCTATGCTTCTGGATATTCCGCAAGTAGAACTTGCGGAGTCCGCGAGTTGTCCGTTATTCGGGCGCGGTGGTGGTTGTCACTGCGGGCGGTGTGGGCGTGGGAAGCCCAAGCAGGGTGGCGTATTCTCTTTCATATTGCATTGCGGCGAGGATGGCATTTTGATAATATGGGTCAAGCAATTCATTCAAAGCCTTTTGATCGCCGCCGGGACCATACACATTCATAAACGCCAAAGCCGTGCCAAACACATCAATCCGCGCGTTCATGTGCGCAACTTGATATGCCTTGAGATTTTCCAAACACGGCGGGACAATCTGGTCTTCCGCGCTGCGGCGGATGCGCTGTAAATCCTGCACAAGCGGAACGCTGCTATCGCGCAACAATGTGGAAGTTAAAACCTGCGCGGTATCTTCAAACTCCCGCGTTAACGCATGGACGCGCGCAATCTGCACGGAAATTTCCGCTTTGGAACATGGGTCAGGCGTGGCGGTATCTGGCACAGGCGTACCAGTTGATTTAACGACAACAACTGTATTTGTAGGTTCGGGCGGGTTGAAAGAACCCAACGAATTGAACACCACCGAAAAGACGAGCATCAAAACCAACACAATCACTACTACAATCCAAACAATTTTTTTGGGCGCTGACTCTTGCTTCATATTATTCTCCTATTAGAGTCTCTCAGTTAAGAAATTTTCAACCATTGTACCCCGCAAACGCGCTCACGGAAAATATTTTTGCAGCAAAGATTCTGCGCGCGCGCCATCTTCTCCGCCTTTATCCGCAGTGCGGACGTAATCCAATTCGGCGGCGGCAGCGCCATGATTGCCTTGCGCGAAATACGTCAACGCGAGATGAATCCGCGCGGGATAATATTCCGGAAAACGCGCAATCACATCGCGCAAAGTTTGCTCCGCGTTTGCGTATCGGTTGGAGGAAAAATAAGACCAGCCCAGCGCGTCCAGCGCAAGCGGGTCGTTTGGCGCAATTTGCACGGCGGTCTTCGCGGCAGGCAGACCGATTTCCTCCACGTGGATTCCGTTATCCGCGCAAAAGACCGCAAGCAAACGCCAATATTCCGATTCATTGGGCGCGAGCTCCGTTGCGCGTTGATATGCCGCCAGCGCGGAAATCAAATCGCCATATTTGACATACGCGCCGCCAAGCGAAGCCTGCCATGCTGGATTTTGTGGTTCATATTCCACTGCGAGCAAATATTCCGCCAACGCCTGCGGATATTTTTCGGCGCGCGTCCAATATAAGCCGCGCAAGGCGCGAACCGTAGGCGATGTGTGACCCAGTGTTAAAGCGCGCTCCAATTCCGCGCGACCATCGTCCCCCATTTGCTGTTTCGCTTCGCCCAGCCAAGCCCACGCTTCGGGATTTTTTTCATCGAGCGCGAGGGCTTTCTCGAATGCGGCGGCGGCGAGTTCCCATTCTTCGATCAAACCCAGCGCGCGCCCAATCGTCACCATTTGGCGGGATGCATCCGGCTGCGTGGCAGATAAATTCAGCGCGGCGCGTAAGGTCTGCACAGCAGGGTCTGTTGCGGGGTCGAGGGAAGACGCGAGCATCAATTCAGGCAGGGCAAGTTCGGAATCCAAAACGGAAAGCAAAACGCCGAGGCGATAGTGCGCGTACGCGTCGCCAACATCCATCCGGATTTGTTTTTCGAGCGCGTTTTTTTCCTCATCCCATTTTTTTTCTGAACGATGTAGAAAAGCAAGTCCTTTGTAAAACTGCGGCGTTTGATAAATTTCCGCGCCTTGTTCGAAAGTTTTTTGCGCGTTGGCTATATCGCCGATTTGATAATAACAATATGCCAGCGCAAATTGCCCATCGGCAGAAAGTTCCGCGCGGGTGAAATATTCGATGGCGGTGTGAAAATCCTGCCCGTTGCTTGCGGAAAGTCCCGCCTTCTCCCACAGTTCATTGCGCCAGGGGCGAAGCTGCGCGGCGCGCGCGTAGGATGCCGCCGCCGCGAGATAATCTTCATCCTGCCATGCGGTCTCTGCCTGCGCGAGCGTAAGATAGGTTACAAAGATGTAGGCGGTCAAAAGGAGAATTGGAACGGCAGCGTATATAAAAATCTTTCGGGTGGACATCTTTCCATTATACGGGGATTTGCGCCAGCAAGATAACGCCAAAGTTGAAATGAATTTGCCCGGCTATTCATCACATATTTTTTTGAAGTAGCATTATAATCATGGAAAATGAACGCATTCTCCAGTCTAATCCTCACTCAACTTACCGTGCCGCCGGGGGATTTGATCTATTATATTGTGCTGGTATTTGCTGTCGCCAGCGCCCTTCAATCGGCATTTAACCAATGGCGTATTAGCGAGTTTCCGCAGGCGCGCCGGGCATTTATTGGGCTCGGTGTCTTGCTTCTGGCACAAGTCACGATGTTTTTATTCAGCGGACTTGGCTGGCAGCACCTCATCGAACCCTCCACCATCCTGCCTCCGATGGATCGCGCTTTTATTGCATTTGGCGTGGTCTGCATCATCTGGCTTTACGCCTTCCCCGAACCAAATCGCAGCGCGGATGTGGTATCCATCCTGCTGGGTATTCTTGTCGTGATTGCGCTTGGGCTAAGTTATACCTTGTGGAAGAATCAAGTCGGGGATTATAGTTATAACTACACCAACGGCGACTTATTCTGGCAGGTTAGCAGCGCGCTGTTAATATTGGCGGGCATCGGCATTCTTTTTGTCCGCAAGCCAGATGGCATGTGGAACGGCGTCATCCTGCTGGCTATCGGTCTGCTCGGACACGCGGGACACCTGCTCATACGCGTCGAAGGAAATTATTCCGGCGTTGTGCGTCTTGCTTATATGGTGGCATATCCCATCCTGTTGACATTACCACAGCGCTTTGCCTCTGCCCCGGCGCCTGCCCGCGCTTCGCAGCCGGCGCGTTCCGCGGCAAAGTCAGAAGCGTCAGAATCCGGGGGAGCCAAACGTTACAGCGCAGACCCGAAAACATTTCAAGCATTATTAGCGCTCGCTGCCGAAACCAACCCCACAAAAGTCAGCCAGGCGATTACGCGCGCGATTGCACAGACCATGCTTTCAGACCTGTGCTTCCTGCTTTATCTCACCGACAACAATAACCAGATGGTCATTGCCGGCGGATATGATTTAATCCGCGAAGATAATTTGCAAGGCGGCTCGCTCAACAAGAACAATATCCCCATGCTGGCAAACTCCTTGCAGCGCGGACGTCCCCTGCGTATGCCCGCCAGCAGCACATCCGCAGATATTAAAGGATTGGGCGACATTCTCGGTTTGACAACGCCCGGTCACTTACTGAGCGTGCCAATCGTCACGCCAGATAAGGAAACGCTCGGCGGCGTTCTGTTGCTTTCCCCCTATTCCGACCGCACATGGACAGCAGAAGACCAAGCCTTCCTCACCAACGTTTCATCTTCGCTTGTGCCGATTATTCAGCGCAGCCAAAAGATGAGCAAGATGGAATCAGACCACGAACGGACGTTAAACCAAATGTCCGATTTAGAGCGCCGCGTCTTCGACTTGAATAAACAATTGGATGCAGCGCGCGCGGAAAACGAAAAAGCGGCTTCGGCGGAATTGGCTTCGCTGCGCGTGGCGCAGGAAGATTCACAGCGTATCATCGAGCAGTTGCAGCAGGAAAATGTGGAACTTCGCTCGACCAAAGCGCAAACGTACGCGGCGCCCGCTGTCTCCACAACGCAAGTGGAAAAGGAATTAAAAGCCGCGCTGCAAGAAATGGCGCGCCTGCAAAACCAACTGGCAGAAGCCAGCATGAGGGCGCATCAATACGAAAAGATTCAAACAAATTCAAAGGTGGCGGACCAGGCGGAAGTCATTATGTCCATTTCGCAGGAGCTGCGCCAGCCTTTATCTTCCATCATTGGTTACACTGACCTATTGCTCGGCGAAACGGTGGGCATTCTCGGCGCGCTTCAACGGAAATTTGTGGAACGCATCAAGGTTTCTACAGAGCGGTTGAACAGCCTGTTGGACGATATGATTTATGTGACCAATCTCGAAGCCGACAGGAACGAGCTCAAACATGAGCCGTTGGACTTGAACACCCTGATTGACAACGCCATGTCATACACAAGTCCGCAGGTGCGCGAGAAAAACATCTCGATTCATCTCGACCTGCCGAAAAAGGTTTCTCCCATTTACGCAGACCGCGACGCGCTCCAGCAGGTGTTGATTCATCTCGCGCAAAACGCGAGCGCGGCAACGCCCTACGAAGGCACCATTAAAATTAAAGCGGAAACGCGCGTCGAGGGTCAGGTTGAATATATCCTCATTCAAGTCACTGATACCGGCGTAGGCATCCCTGCGGATGAACTTCCGCATGTGTTTACGCGGTTATATCATTCAGAGGCGAAGCCCGTTCAAGGGGTGGGCGATACGGGCGTGGGATTATCCATCGCCAAGACGTTAATCGAAGCGCATCACGGGCGTATTTGGGTCGAGAGTCAAGTTGGGGTTGGCTCGACGTTTAGCATTTTATTACCCATGTCCGGCACAGCAGAGAAAAAACAAAAAGGTAAAGGAAACGGATAATGCAATTGCGTGCCGCTGGGAACGCGCTTGTCGTCGCCCTGATTTCAGTGACTCTCACCATCGGGGCGTTATCCATTTCTCTGGTTGAGTTTGTCCCCCAACTCACCCCCACAGCCACGAATATTTTTATTCCCTCTCCCCTGCCGGTGACAGTCACTGCGACTCTGCCCGTGGTTGATACGCCTGCCTTCAATGCCGAAACGCCCACGCCAAGCGTCACATTCACATCCACCATCACCGCCACATATCCCAGCTCGTGCAACATCCCAAGCGGATGGAGCGCGATATTGGTGCAATCCGGGGAAACGCTGGAAAGCATCGCGATTCGCTACCGGGTGGATGTGCTTCAATTGCGCAGCGGCAACTGTTTATTAACCAACAGCCTCATTCCCGGAACAATCTTATACGTCCCGCCTGTCCCCACAAACACGGTGGCAGCCTGCGCGCAAGGCGCGGTTGGCTGGGTCAGGGCGTACACTGTCAAGCCCGGCGACACGTTATATTCCATTGCCACAAATTATTATTCGACAGCGGGCTTGCTGAAACACGTCAACTGCCGCGCGAGTGACATCATCTACACGGGCGAGCTGCTGTGGGTTCCAAGCGTTGCAACGCGCACACCCTATCCCACGCCGTTGCCGGGCGTCACGGTCACGCCGTATCCCACCGAACCGTTGACAGAAACCGCGCTGCCATTTACCACCACACCCATCCCAAGCGCGACGCCCATTCCATCAACGCCAACGCCGATTCCCACGAATACGCTTGCGCCCGTCCTCACTGCAAGCCCAACCGCTTTTGGCGAATAAGCAGGGAAATACATAACAGGTTACAAAAACAACGTCCCGCAGAGTTTGACCTGCGGGACGATACATAATTGTAAAACGCAACAATGAAATCACCCACTCTTTATTTGCCTTTTATTTTCCTCACCCTGTTTATATCTGCATGCGCCGCGCCTGTAGAGGTGGAAAGACAGGTACACGCGCCCTTCATTCTGATTACCTCCGCGCCAAACCCAACGCCCACGCCGACGCCATTTCAACCTTCGCCATACGATCCCGCGCAGCCACCATTTTCACCGGCGTATATTCCCCTATTCACCGAAACGCCTTCGCCCGTTCCATTTGTGATGGAAGCCACCGCAACAGCGGACTTCAACCAGCTCTTTCCCACCATTGCCGCGCCACCGGTGATTGGCTCCGCGCTGGGCGCGCCGCAGCCGCTTCCCCCGCTGAGCGACAACGAAACAGTCAACTTTCTACTCATCGGCTCAGACAAGCGCCCCGGCTCTTCGTACCGCACCGATACACTGGTGCTTGCCATCATCTGGCTCAAAGCGGGGCAAGTCTCGCTGATTTCCATTCCGCGTGATTTATGGGTATTCATCCCCACTGTTGGAATGCAACGCATCAACACCGCCTAT
>DZBA01000125.1 GCA_022729775.1 Anaerolinea thermophila
CCGCCAGCCTGAGGAAATTCATAACACCAGCCACGTGGACACATTCGCCCAACGCAGCGGCTACGACAGTCTTGCTCATAGTATTCTCCTTTCAGTGCTACGCACATCATGCTTCCCCCCTGATCACAATAAACAGTTATGTCCCTGTAAATTTTTATACCATGAGTTTTTGGATTTAAGATTAATTCCCCGATATTTCAAATCACATAATTTCTTTACATATCTTTAACCAATTCAACAAGGCATGGCGGTATAATTTTCTTATGTTGCTTGATATTCAAATCAATGATCATTTGCGATTAAAAAAGCCGCACCCATGCGGCTCTTATGAATGGACAGTCTTTCGCATTGGCGCGGATATTGGCTTGGAATGTCACGGCTGCAAACGGCGCGTACTGCTCGACCGCCGCGAATTATCAAAACGATTGAAAGTCAACTTGACAAAGCGGGAAGATAAAAAAGACAATACCGACTCAACAGTCATCTAGTTTCAGGAGAAGTTCAACATGGCAAAAAGCACAAAATTTCCATCCCAGCTCGGTTCGCTTCGCATTGGGTTGTTCACTGATACGTACGCCCCACAAGTGAACGGCGTATCCATTTCACTGCAATTGTTGTATGAAGGCTTCCGCCGCAAAGGACATGATGTCACCATCTTTGCGCCAAAAATTCCCGGCTATACAGACGATATGCCCGGTATCAAGCGCCTGCCTTCGCTTAAATATTTGAACAACCCGCCGATTTACGTCGCTGTTCCCGGTACGCCGCGCTCCACATGGTCTTTGACCCGTGAGCATTTCGATGTGCTTCACGCGCATAGTCCGCTGACCGTTGGCTTTATTGCATATCTCACAGCCTCTACAAAAAATGTTCCGCTTATTTACACATACCACACCTCCATTACGGATTACACACATTACTTGAAAGTCCTCGGCGGCACAGGCATCATCCGCCATGCAGCGCGATGGTTCAGCGCGACATCCACCAATCTGGGCGATCAAGTGGTTGTGCCTTCGCCAAAATTTCACCGTCTGTTGTTGGAGCAGAACGTCACCAAGCCTATTCACATCATCCCCAACGGCATTGACTTGACCAATTTTCAAGATGTGAAAAGCACCGGCGCGCTCAGGAATAAACTTGGCGCGACTCCCGATGCGCCGATTTTATTATCCGTTGGCAGGATTGACCCGGAAAAGCGACTCGACTTTTTGATTGACGCATTTGACCGCATTGCTGATCAATTCCCTGAAGCGCGGCTGGTCTTTGCAGGGGATGGGAGCGCGCGCGCCGGACTCGAATCCCACGCAGCGCGGACTCACGCCGCAAATCGAATCCACTTCCTCGGTATGGTCGCGCGCGTCGAATTGCCCGACATCCTGCACGACGCGAATGTGTTTCTCTCCGCCTCGACAACGGAAGTACACCCCATCTCATCTATCGAAGCGATTGCGTCCGGTCTGCCGATGCTTGTTGTAAAGGACGAGGCTTTTGAGGGGATGATTCTAGATGATGAAAACGGTTATCAAGTCCCATTGAATTTGGACGTGTACGCAAAGACATTGGTCGAAATGTTGCGCGACCCGGAAAAGTTGAAACGTTTTGGGCAAAAGTCAAAGGAACTGAGCGCGAAATATTCCATCGAAGGTCAGGTTGCCGCGCTGGAGAATCTGTATATGGAAGCGATTCTGCAACATTGGCGCGGAAGGAATAACATCCGCGAGCGATTCGATACGATGGTCGAGGATGGCGAGCGCAAGTTCAACTTGTTACGCGAAGATGGCGAGCGCAAGTTTAACTCGTTGCGCGAAGATGGCGAACGCAGGTTCAAATCACTACAGCGCAGGGGCATCAGTCGAATTAGCTCGCTGCGAAAAAAAGTAGGCTTGAAGAGAAAGAAGTAACGCGGGATTAATCCCGCGCTACTCTTCATTCGATAGAAAATACGTCTGCGCGGGGAGTAGTAAGTGGATGCGTTTTTCAGTGGTGTAGCTGGTCGTGCATCTGCTGCGCGGAAGTCTCTTAATAAGCGCGGAATCATATAGCATGATGGAGCGGTTGGTGATATTTTCTATTACTGTCCAGTGGTCGTGATAACCCTGCAAGCCAAGAATGATGGCGCGTCCGGGCGTGCCATTCAAAAAAAACTGCATCGAATGCCAGAACGTGGTCAGGTCGGGCGTTGACACCCCGCGCCAGGGGATTTCCACTTTGGAGATTCTTTTATTGCCGATAACTTTTTTTAAGATGACCAGCATCTCTGTGTGGATGATTCCGCCAATCAGGAATTTACCCAACAGCCCGCGC
Organism: Anaerolinea thermophila; assembly: GCA_022729775.1. Lineage (GTDB taxonomy): Bacteria > Chloroflexota > Anaerolineae > Anaerolineales > Villigracilaceae > Villigracilis. The sequence continues at coordinate 2,305 of DZBA01000125.1, forward strand.
CGCGAAAGGTAACGAATCAAATCATCGAAGAGATGCTGCGTTTCATCATCTGACGAGCGGTTGATGAACCTTTCCGCGTTGATGATGCTGTACAAACCGCACAGCGAATCTAATCCGCCTTGCTGGTAGGGAGGTAGGTTAGCGCCAGGTTTTATGTAAGTGCTCATGATGTAATTTTAACAGGTTGTTATTTTACTTTTTGCCATAGCAACAAACTTGCGATGAAAGATAACCCCGCGCCGAAAAAGAAGGGGGCAGATGCGCCAAACCCCGCCCACGCGCCGAGTCCCTGCCACAATACGCCCGCAAGCAGCGAAGCGGGCAGCGCGGTGATGCCGATTGCCGCGTTGAACCATCCATACGCTGTGCCGCGTTGTGATTCTGGTACAAGGTCGGCAACCAGCGCTTTTGCCACGCCTTCCGTTGCCGCGTAATAAATTCCGTACAAACCGAACAACATCCAAATTTGCCAGCCTTTATTGGCAAGCGCAAAACCCAAATAGACAAACGCGTATGCCAGCCAGCCACCGATGATGAGTTTTTTTCGCCCAACTTTGTCTGATAGTTTTCCCAGCGGACTCGATAACAGCGTATAAATTGCTGTGAAGGTCATCAGCATAAACATCGTTTGCAGTACAGAGAGTCCGCGCTCTTGCGCGCGCAGGATGATGAATGAATCAGATGAATTCCCCAGCATGAAGAGAATCATGATGAACAGGAATGTCTTGAAACGTGAGTCTATCTCTGCGAAGGAAAAGCGCGATTTTTCTTCACCCGCTTTTTTTTCTGTTAAGTCGGTTGCGCCAAGCGCAAGCACCATCACAGCCAGTACAGCGGGGATGATGCTTGCTAATACCGCAATACGAAATGAATCCGCGCTTAATAGATTTTCATTCGATTGAGTCAGCCAGATGATGAGCGCGGCGATGCCGATTCCTAAAAATGCGCCTGCGGTATCTCCGGCGCGATGTAATCCAAATGCGTAGCCGCGATTCTCTTTGTCCACGCTTGCGGCGACCAGTGCGTCGCGCGGCGCGGTGCGAATCCCTTTTCCCACCCGGTCTGCAAAGCGGATTCCCAATACCCATCCCCATGAATTGGCAATATAGAAAAATGGCTTGGCAAAGGTCGAGATGGCGTAACCTGTCACCGCGAGCCATTTGCGTTTGCCGAGTTTGTCTGATAGCGCGCCCGAATATATTTTGAGCAGGCTGGCTGTGGTTTCTGCCACGCCATCTATCAAGCCGATGAATGCCATCCGCGCGCCCAATACATTCGAGAGGAACAGCGGCACAAGGTACACCAGCATTTCGGATGATACATCCGTGAGAAACGAGGTTGCCGTCACCACCCAAATATTAGGGTGGAGTTTTTTTTCTGTTGGGGTCATTTTTTGTAGATGTTCGTAATGTCAGTTATTTAGTGACCTTACGCAGAACGTTCCGAAGGTTGGCGCAATTTAATTATGTTTTACGAGGAAACCTCACCTGCACCGCAACGCAGCGCGGTGCAAGTGTCGGAACGGTGCGTAACGTCAGTTATTTAATCTTTTTTTCCAAAATACCCAAAGGCAATCAAGACAGCAGCCATGAGCGACGCGGCAATGCCAATATACAGGACTTTTTGCGCGTCTTTTGTCTCTAACATTTTTTGCAGAAACTTAATTCCTATTACAAGCACAATCATGCTGCTTAATTTGGCTTTAAGTTCGTACAGGTTATGCGCCAGCATCCAGTCGGGTAATTCGAGGTCGCCGATGAAGAGCTCGTACATACTGACTGAAAAAATCAGCAGGGTGGTGGCGATGAGAAAACTGTCAATGACTTCGATGAATTCGATGCTGATGCCGGGCGCTTTTCCCAGCGATACAATCATCACTTGTATTGCGTTCGCTGTCCGCAGGATGCCCCACAGGTACGCGGCAAACGCGGCAATCAAAAGGGAAATAATTCCAATATAGGAAAGGTAACGCGATCTTTCAAGAAGTTTTTTCATGATTCTCCTGTGAACTTCAACATCGGGTAAGACTGCATTTAAACGTGTTTTATATTCTTCCGCCAATCTGCGCGAATTTTCGCGAATAAAAGCCCAAGTTCGCGCCGATTAGCGTAAATTAGCGGATCGTTTTTGTGATTATTGAAAGACTCCACGTTTAAATGTAGCGCTGCCCAACATCGTTCCCCGTGAAAAAATAAGGTTTCGGAAGTCGTTAAAACTTCCGAAACCCGGTGAGCCTAATTTTCACCGTGAATTTGGCGGCGCAGCGCGGTCAAGTTGCGTTGATGCAGAGTCTCTGCCAGCCCACCCAGGTGCACGCGGCTTTTTCCGCATGATTCGATGCTGATTGATTCCTGCATTTCCTCTTCGCTCTTGCGCTTGCTGGTGGCTTTGACTGCCTTCTTGATGTTATTCAAGTAATTGAGATTTTCGCGCACGGCTGCGTCAATCTCTCCGCGCAGGATGATATCGCCGTGACCCTGAATGATGTTTTCCAGCCCCATGCGCCCAATCTTCTTGACCGAAGCCAGCATGTCGTCAATATTGCCATCCACAATGTATGGCAGCGGCATGAACGAATCCCCGGCGAACAGCACGCGGTCTTCTTCCACCAGTACAGAAATTCCATCTTCACTGTGACCAAAAGCCGGGGAGAATATCAAATTCTTTTTGCCAACGCGCATGGTTAACTCACCGGAGGAGAAGGTCAGTTGGGGGGGGGTGATTTTCACCTGGCGCAGTCCGGGGTTTTGTTGTTGCGCCGCTTCCAACGAAGGCTTTCCATATTCGATGAGCAGCTCGCGGCAGCGTTCATGCCCGATGATGGTCGCGCCGGGAAAGAAACAATTGCCCCAGGTGTGGTCGGCATGATAATGCGTATTAATAACATAGCGAACCTGTACGCCCAATTCATGTTCGATAAATTCGCGCATACTCAATGTCTCTTCGGGCAGCGCAAGCGTGTCAATGACCACTGCCCACTGCGGACCGATGATGACCCCAGCCGTTACCTGCGCATATACTTCACTTTGAAACCAAAACACGTTTTCAGAAACTCGTTCTCGGTGCATACTTCCACCTTACCTTAAAAAATATATTTCTATATTTAATAGCACATTTTCGCACAAATTACAAGTTGAGTAGACAATTTGCTCGACGCAACTTACGCGGAATGTCCCAAGAGACGTTTTCTTAAATCGTTGGTAAAGACCCTAAAGGTTTCTTTTGTTAACGAAAACAACCGTTTGGCGGCGGCTTCCTGCATAATGTGGCTTTGGTTTGCAGGGAAAACCTTTAGGGTCTGATTTAAGAAACGCTCTCTAATGACTTTTTCAAAAACATGGGTATTTTGAGAAAATCTTTGAGACAATATGTAACATTCATTAAATTTAGACTTGATTAGGCAAGTTATAAGTGATAAACTTTAATCAAATGCCAGCAGACATTCTTGTTGTAACGCCATCTAAAAGCCTCGGAGAGAGCGTTCGCCGTACACTGGAAGATACAACGCTTTATCGTGTCCATGTTGTGGATAACAAAGCGTCTGCCGTTGTGCGCGCCGACCAGGTGGGTATCCCTCTCGCCATGCTTGATTTCGCCCTGGGTGTAGAAGGGGTGGATGAAATCGCGCGCGGTTTGCGCACCATGCGAACCGGCATCAATTTGATTCTGCTGTGCGATGAAAAAGATACGCCGCCCGCCTTCGACGATTTGCGCCCGTGGATTCTTGTCCGCAAGCCGTTTAGCATGACAAACTTTATGACCGCCATCAGCGCGCCGCATTCTGCCGCACAGTCGCAGCCGCGCGAGGAGTTCGACCCCAGTGTGCCGCTTTGGCTGCGCGATAAAAATAAAGCCGCGCAGCGTCTCACGCGCATTACGCTTTCATCTGCTTCGCAGGCGGCGTTGATCACGCGCAAACATGATCTGTGGGCTTACGCCGGTGGACTTGAACAGCCCGCTGCAAAAGAAGTTGCCGAAAAAATTGTACGCTATTGGGACGCGCAAAAAGGCGCGGACTTGTTGCGTTTCATCCGCCTTGAAAGCACCAAAGCGGAACACATGTTATATGCCACGCGCCTTGCAGATGATACTGTGTTGGCGTTGGTCTTTGATGCGGAAACTCCCTTTAGCACCATTCGTCACCAAGCCAGCCAACTGGTAGCCGATATTGACAGCGACCAAGCAGAAGCGGCAAAGCGCGAGCCAATTCCCGAAGCGCAAACCCCGCCGCCCGCAGAACCTGTTGAAGAAGATAACATCCCGCCAATTACGAACATCATTATGGATGTTCCTTCGCCGAACCCCGAACCGGGTGCGGCGCGTAAAAAACGCGAAGCGGATTTTGACCCAGACCAGACGCGCGTTTCAACCCCGCTTTCCAACGCTTCGGTCTTTAACCGCGACGCTTCATCCCCGTCGAAAATCGGCAGCGCGCCGCGACGTTCCACCCCTGCGCCGAAGTCACAGCCCGTCATGAATGTTGCCGCGCTGGACGATATGCAGGTTGCGCCGCCGCAAGTTACGCGCGAAGATGTCAAAGCCAAACCTATTTCGCAGCCGGTTTTCACAAATCTCGAAGTGACCGCGCCGTCACGTCCGAAGGAGAGACCTTCCACGCCGCTTGCCAAGCCCGTCTCGGAACTGGATGCAACGCGCGAAAGTCCCACCACCGAAGCGGCGCGTAAACTCGTTGTGGAGCCGGTCTCTGCGGGGATGTATCACTTGACTTACGCCTGCTTGCTTGTTCCGCGCTTTACTTCCCACTATTTGACTGGCGACCTCTCAGAGCGCATGAGCGAATGGGTGCCAAATATCTGCATTGCATTTGGCTGGCGGCTGGAGTTTATCTCTGTCCGCCCGGAATATTTGCAGTGGGTGGTCAATGTGCAGCCCAGCACTTCACCCGGCGGGTTGATGCGTGTTATGCGTCAGCAGACTTCGGAAAAAATTTTTGCAGAGTTCCCGCGTTTCAAACGTGAAAACACCGCCAGTGATTTTTGGGCGCCGGGTTATCTCATCATGGCGGGGACTCAGCCGCATCCGCCGCAGCTGGTGAAAGACTACATCAACCAGACCCGCCAACGTCAGGGATTGGAAACAAAGTAAGCGCCGCACATACGACCTCCGAGTTTTTCAAAAACTCGGAGGTCTGCTTTTATCTGTTGACCATCCTGCTGCCTTTGTGCTGATGACAACAAAAAAACCTCCAAGTTCACATTGGACTTGGAGGTTTGCTTTTGCGGTTATGCAGGCACATATGCGGTGACATCCACCTGTCTGTGTCGTTGACGGGCTTCGTTCACGGTGCTTTCAAGGCGTTCGGCGGTTTCATCGGCAATCCAGTCTGCACCGCATTGGTCGCAGACGAGGGCAGGCACATTACGGACAACTACTACGCCAAAGCCGAGGTCAGCGGTAAAAGTGGTTGTGCCTTGTGTTTTTGTTCCGCCGCAGATTGGACAGGTATTTTTTGTTTTCATGATTTTCTCCGAGTTCGATAATCAGCCTCAAATACGTCTAAATTTGGTTCGTATGCAGTAATGACAGCGACTTCTTCATTTTCTTCAATAGAGATGACAATGTGAACGGGACGCCGCTTATCCCAGCCGAACATCAAAGCGGTTGGCATGGGGCAATCTTGTCGAAGTTTGCCAGATATTTTTTCCTCCCTGTTGACCAGTATGCGGCTTCATGCAGCGTTACTTTAGTTGTGCGGAATTAAATTTGACGTTTGGTTTCAATCTTTGTATAATGAGTTTACCAATAAAACGGAAACGCTCACAAACGAGCGGCACACCGTTTTACCCGCCCCCGATGACAAGGTTGCCAAGTGAGGCAGCCTGCCGTACCAAGAGTACGGATAGTCGGGGGTGTTTTATTCCACCCGCCAGAAATCCATCACACGGTTGCTGAATGTGTTGAAATATTCGCTTTCGTTACGCCAAGCGTGATCTCGGATTGCGCCTGCAATCATGTCTGCCAGTTGCAAGCCATCGTCAGTCCGCGAGTCGCCAGAAACAATTTTCTTGAATGGGCGTTCCCGTTTTGCCTCTCTGTGGGTTGCAGACAGAAAAATCCGTAGCGCCTTGCGGACAGGTTCCGCCGCTCCATCTAAAACTAGGACATCGTCGCTGATATCAAAAGGTGAGGCGCGCAAAACGAGTCCATTAATCAAGTGGATGAAAACGTCAGTTCCGCTCAAGCCTTTTAGCGACACTGGTATCTGTTCTTTCAGAAAGATAGCCGCCCGTACCCGAAACTGAATCGGACGCAACCCGTTAAAAAATATTCGCTTTTGAGAATCGCTCATTGGGTGATAATGAAATTCAAATTTGGGTGATACCCGCAACTCCCGCCGAATTTCCACAAACGCTTCAAGGGATGGATTCGAAAGTCTCCTGACTTTCGAGGCAAAATCGGGAGATTTTGCAGTCCCATGTGACAACCTTTGCGTGCACACTAACGAGTATAATTCCCCCATAATCCTAATCTCTAATCTCCAGTCTCTA
>DZBA01000126.1 GCA_022729775.1 Anaerolinea thermophila
GCAGATGTCCGAAGTAATATTTTCAAGGAGCAACCATGAAGGACTTTCTCGCGATCTCCGATTATTCATCGGACGAAATTCAAGACCTGCTCGATGTGGCAGTGAAGTTAAAGAAGGAATATTTCAAGAAGGGCAACAAGAAGATTTTCAAGGGCAAAGTGCTGGGAATGATTTTCCAAAAGCCAAGCCTGCGCACCCGCATTTCATTCGATATGGCGATGCGTCACGGCAGCGGCGACGCGCTGTACCTCTCTCCCAACGAAATTGGTTTGGGCAAGCGCGAATCCATCGCGGATATTGCGCGTGTTTTATCGGGCTACGTGCAGATTTTGATGGCGCGCGTTTTCGAGCATGAACATGTTGTGCAGCTCGCGCAGTGGTCTGATATCCCCGTCATCAACGGGCTGAGCGATTACAACCATCCCTGTCAGGGCATGGCAGACGCGCTGACCATTATCGAGCGTTTTGGCGGCAAATCCAAAGGCTTGAATGTCACTTATATCGGTGATGGCAATAACGTCACCACTTCGTTGATGCACGTCTCCGCGCAGTTGGGCTGGAACTTTACCGCCGCCACACCCGAAGGGTATGACACAAATCCCAAAGCGATTGAAATTGCCGAAGGAATTGCAAAGAAGACGGGAACGAAGTTAACCTTCCTGCGCGACCCGCATGAAGCGGTCAAAGGCGCGCATGTGATTTACACCGACACGTGGACAAGCATGGGACAGGAAGAAGAAACCGCCAAGCGCGAGTTGGTCTTCCCGCCTTATCAGGTCAACGCGCAGTTGGTCAGCGAAGCGGATAAAGACGTGATTGTCATGCATTGTCTCCCCGCGCATCGCAACCATGAATTAACCGATGAAGTCGCAGATGGCGAACATTCTGTCATCTTTCCGCAGGCGCATAACCGTTTGCACGCGCAGAAGGCAATTTTGGCTCGCTTGTTGGGCGTGGCGTAATTTTTTTGTCATTGCGAGCGGAGCGAAGCACTCCTCTTGCCAACAAGGAGATTGCTTCGTCGCTCCGCTCCTCGCAATGACATAGGACAACTTCAATGAATACTCAAAATTTTATCGAAATCGAAGAACAATACGGCGCGCATAACTATCATCCTTTGGATGTGGTCATCGAAAAAGCGGAAGGCGTTTGGGTCTACGATGTGGAAGGCAAAAAATATTTAGACTGCCTCTCCGCGTATTCCGCAGTCAACCAGGGACACGTTCACCCCGCAATTTTGCAGGCGATGTTGGATCAGGCAAAGAAAGTAACGCTGACTTCGCGCGCTTTCCGCAATGATCAACTTCCGCTGCTATATAAAGAACTTTCTGAAATGACCGGTTACGAAATGTCGCTGCCGATGAACAGCGGCGCGGAAGCGGTCGAGACGGCTGTCAAACTTGCGCGCAAGTGGGCGTATCAGGTCAAGAAAGTTCCGCGCCATCAGGCGGAAATTATTGTGGCGGGAAATAATTTTCACGGGCGCACCGTTACCATCGTTTCATTTTCCACTGAGCCGCACTACCGTGATGACTTCGGTCCCTTTACGCCGGGCTTTGTGGTGGTCGAATACGGCAATGCGGAAGCCCTCGAAAAAGCAATTACGCCCAACACCGCCGCCGTGATGCTAGAGCCGATTCAAGGCGAAGCAGGCGTGATTATTCCGCCCGCTGGATATTTGAAGAAGGTCGCGGAAATTTGTAAGAAAAATAATGTTTTGTTTATGGCGGATGAAATTCAAACGGGGCTTGCCCGCACGGGCAAACTTTTTGCCGCGCACCATGAAGATGTCCGCGCGGATGTGACCATCATCGGCAAGGCTCTGGCTGGCGGCTTTTATCCCGTCTCTGCTGTTCTTGCGGATAAAGCGATTCTGGGGTTGTTTACGCCCGGCGAACATGGTTCGACCTTTGGCGGAAATCCGCTTGCGGCTGCCATCTCTCGCGCGGCATTGAAAGTCATCCGCGATGAAAAACTCGCGGAGCGTTCCGCGCGGCTGGGCGAATATTTCGTCGAGCAATTGAGCGAGATTGCCAGCCCGCATGTGAAGGAAGTTCGCGGTAGGGGCTTGCTCATCGGCGTTGAACTCAAACCCGAAGCAGGCGGCGCGCGCCGCTTCTGCGAGGCGTTGAAGCAAAGAGGCATCCTTGCCAAAGAAACGCATGACCATGTCATCCGTTTTGCGCCACCGCTTGTCATTGATAAAGAAACGATTGATTGGGCGCTTCCTTCTATTCGTGAAGTTCTCAACATGGCGTGATTATACAAACCCTAAAGGTTTCTAAAAACCTTTAGGGTTTAGTTTCTTGGAGGAACAATGTACATAGGAATACCGAAAGAAATTAGACCCTTTGAATACCGGGTGGGTATGTCGCCTGCCGGTGTGGAAATCCTTTGCCACAATGGTCATCAGGTTTTTGTCGAGCATGACGCCGGGGTCGGCGCGGGATTTAAAGACCATGAGTATGAAAAATCTGGCGCGCGTATCGCATATTCAGCGGAGGAAGTTTTTGCGCGCGCGGACTTTATCCTGAAAATTTCACGTCCTTTAAAGCAGGAAATGGAATGGATAAAAGACGGCGCGATTGTTGCGGGCTTTTTGCACCTTGCTTCCAGCTCGCAAGACCAGATTGACCTTTTCTTGGGAAAGAAAATTACCGCGCTGGCTTATGGTCAGGTTACCGATGCCGATGGCGGGCTTCCCGTTTTGCGCCCGTTTAGCGTAATGGGCGGCGCGATGCTCTCATCCATTGCCGCGCGCCTTTTGCAGAACAATCACGGCGGCAAGGGAATTTCGTTGAGCGGCTTGGCGGGCGTTCCACCTGCGGAAATTGTCATCATTGGCGGCGGTGTGGTCGGCTCTTCAGCCACACGTTACCTTTTGGCGGCAGGCGCGCATGTGACGGTGATTGACAAGAACCTTGCCGTGTTGGAACGCCTTGAAGAACGCTTCCCCCATGTGGTTACTTTGATTTCAACCAAGAGGAATATTGAACGCGCCACCGCTTTTGCGGATGTGGTCATTGGCGCGGTGCTGGTTCCCGGTCAACGCGCGCCGATTGTCGTCACGCGCCAGATGGTGCAGGCGATGAAGTCGCGCTCGGTGATCATTGACGTTAGCATTGACGAAGGCGGATGTATCGAAACCTCCCGCCCAACCACGCATGAATATCCGACTTATGTGGAAGAAGGTATGGTGCATTATTGTGTGCCGAATATCTCTGGCGTGGTGGCTCGTTCTGCAAGTCATGTAATTTTGAATTCGGCGCTCCCGTATATTTTGGAAGTTGCCAATCATGGAATTGAACAGGCAATGCAGAATCCCTCGATTTCAAATTCTATTAATACACATAATGGCAAACTTGTGAATCTTGTGCGCTTAAGCCCAAAGGAAGGCTAGTATGATTCCTGCTACTCTTTATCAATCCAGAGTCACCACCGCGCAGGATGCTGTCAAGGTTATCAAGTCGGGTGATCGGGTCTTTCTCACTGGCAATGTTTCTGTTCCGCAGGTTTTACTGGGCGCGCTGGCAGAATATGCCCCCAACTTGAAGGATGTCGAAGTTTGTCAGGCGTTAACCATTGGCCCTGCGGATTATGTCAAACCTGAACTCGAAGGGCATCTCCGTATCAATTCGATGTTTATCAGCGCAAATATCCGCAAGGCTGTGCAAGAAGGGCGCGCAGATTTTACTCCCGTATTATTATCGGAATTTCCGCTGCTGTTCAAGCATGGCATCCTGCCTTTGGATGTTGCCATTATTCACGTTTCACCGCCTGACGAGCATGGCTTTTGCAGTTTGGGCGTCGAAGTCGGCTTGACCAAATCTGCGGCTGAATCCGCAAAGATCATCATTGCGGAGGTCAATGAAAAAATGCCGCGTACGCTTGGCGATTCTTTTATTCATATCAGCCGCTTGACGCACATTGTCCCTGTCAACTATCCCATTCCGCAATTGGCAATGGGCGAGGAAGGTGACGCGGATATTGTGGAGAAGATCGCGGGATATGTTGCGGGACTTATCCCTGATGGCGCAACCATGCAGCTTGGCATCGGCGCAATTCCCGACGCGGTCTTGAAGTACCTTTTCGATAAAAAAGACCTCGGCATTCATACGGAATTATTTTCCGACGGCGTGATTGACCTTGTCAACGCGGGCGTGCTGACCAATGCGCGTAAGACCTTGCACCCCGGCAAGATTGTCGCGGGCTTTATCCTCGGCACGCAGAACCTATATGAATGGGTGCATGACAACCCGATGATTGAGCTGCATCGCACCGAATATGTGAATGACCCGTTTATCATCGCGCAAAATGAGCGCATGGTGGCGGTCAACTCTGCCATTGAAGTAGACCTCACCGGGCAGGTGTGCGCGGACAGCATTGGACCAAAACTGTATAGCGGCGTTGGCGGTCAACTCGATTTTATCTATGGCGCGTCGCGTTCCAAGGGCGGCGTTCCCATTATTGCGCTGCCGAGCGTTGCAACCATGAAAGATGGCACGGCAATCAGCAAAATTACGACGATGTTAAAGCCCGGCGCGGGCGTAGTCACCACGCGTAATCATGTTCGTTTTGTGGTGACAGAATGGGGCGTTGCAGACTTATACGGCAAGACCATTCGCCAGCGCGCGCACTCGCTTATTGGTATCGCGCATCCGCAATTCCGCGAGGAATTGTCACGACAGGCGAAAGAACTTCACTATATCTAAAATCTGCCTTTGCAACTGCTGAATTCACAATGAACATTTTCTCTATCCTTCCCGTGCGCACTCAGGATATAACTGTTCATTTTGTCCGCACACAAATGCAGATATATCAAAAAGATTTGTTTACTGGGATTTTCCATATTAATGGAAAATCCCAGTTGGTGTTTTTGTTTGTGCGCGGAAAATTTATTTCGATATATCGGTTCGATGGCGTTGGCTGGGTGAATATTTCAAAATCCGGGTGGGAAAATGAAATTGAAGAGGGCGCTGGTGAGTTGAGAATTGCGGGCATGGCGGCGGATGGCGCGCGCGTCCTGCGCCTTTTTCTTGAATCTGATTTTACAGATGTTATAGTCGCATTGGACTTCCCGTCAAACGAATTGATTTCATACCTGACCGCTTCGCAGCGTGGGGAAAACGCGCGGTTGGTTTCGATGTTTCAAAATGGCGTGAGCGCGATAATGCTTTTCCCCAACGCTGAAACTGTCCCCACTGAGGCGGCGTTGATGACCGATTCGCAGGTGCAAACCGGTTTGACGGTTTTGAATCAAGTGCGCGCGTGGGGCAACCGTCCCTGCACCATGATGTTATGCGCCGACAAACCCAATTCCATCGCATGGCAGGAATATTCCCTGTGGATGTTCTTTTCAAGATTTGTCCATATTGTGATTGGGCGCTATGGCGAACTTGCGGGGCAATTTCTTGTGAACGACCTCAGCGAGCATATCAACAGCGTGATCCGTGATGGCGGCTTGGCGTTGTCGCTTTATGGAAACAAATTATCGAGCCGTCACTTTTTTGAGGATATAAACCACGCAAGCCAGGCGTATGTGACTATCTTTTCCGCAATGAACAAAGAGATGATGGCTGTAGTGGGAGATAAAATGGCGGTAAATATTCGCAAGGAAGCGATCATGCAGCTTGACCTTGACAGTCGTATTCTTGTGCAGGAATATGTAATTTCACGCTTGGGTTAGGAATGATTATGAACGAGAATATTTTAATTCGCAGAAGACAGGGAACGCATGAATTTCAGCGGGCGCTTGTGTTTGTTGGTGTATTCCTTGTTTTGGTTTGGCTTTTATATAATTATGAGCCATTCTCTGAATTTTGGAATAACCTGCTTTCCAATATATTGACAATCTTTGCGGCAGGGTTTAGCGCGTTTTTTGCCTTGCTTGTCTTTCGGCGATACGAGTTGTCTGATGCGCCTTATACAATTTGGGCATATTTCGCGATTGGTTTATGGCTGTGGACGCTCGCAGAATTTGTCTGGGCGGTTTATAACATGGTCTACGGGGAAGTCGGCATAACCTTTGCGGATATATTCTGGGTGTGCGCGTATGCGTTTTTTGGCTACGCAGTTTATTCTCAATATCGCGTGATTCTTCATCCTTCCAAACGCGGGAGCATGTATTTGGTTTTTTCGTGGCTTGTATTAACCGCCGCGCTTACAATCCTTTTTGCGTGGCTGCTTGTTCGTTTTTTGGAAGAACCTCCCGGCTTGCCGCTTTGGGTCGAGTCTTTTTATCCAGCCGCTGATTTTGTCATCGGATTTGCCGCGCTGCGAATCGTTTATAGGTTTCGCGGTGGCGCGCTGGGATATCCCTGGCTTGGGCTTTTTGTTTTTGCCATTGCAGATATGTTATACGCGATCTTGGACCTTGGCGGTTTCTATACATGGAGTATCAACGAAGGTAATTTGTGGAGCATGGTCGCTGACCTGACTTATACCACCGCGTATCTTTTGGTAGGACTGGGGTGTTTTGCGCAATTATTACTGTTAAAATATGGACCTGTTTTTAATACTCGGAAGGATATGAAAAAGTAAAATGAGAAAAGCAAAAATTGTCGCAACCATTGGTCCCGCTTCTGATTCAGAGCAGGCGCTTGAATCCTTGATAAATGCGGGCATGAATGTCGCCCGTTTGAATTTTTCACATGGCACGCATGAACAGCACGCGCGGCGCATAGCGTCCATTCGCGCTGCTTCGCGAAAATTGAAAATGCCCGTTGGAATCTTGCAAGACTTACAAGGACCGAAGATTCGGGTTGGCAGGCTGAACGTTCCCTTACAGCTGGCTGTTGAAGAGGAAATATGCTTATATGCGACACAGGATGAGCCGCCGCAAATCGGATATCAATTAATTCCAGTAGATTTCCGCGAGCTGTTCGAGTCTGTACAAAGCGGAGATCGCCTGCTTTTGGATGATGGTCGCCTTGCGCTGGAGGTGTTATCCGCAAAGGGGCGCGTTGTTCACGCAAAAATTTTGGTTGGCGGCGCGTTGTCTTCGCATAAGGGCATTAACCTGCCCGGCGTAAAACTTCGCATTAACGGCTTTACCGAAAAAGACAAAGCCGACCTTGCCTTTGGCATTTCACAGGGCGTGGACGCGGTGGCGATTTCATTTGTCCGCAGCGCGGATGATGTGAAGCAAGTCCGCGCCGCAATCAAAGAAGCCGCGCAAGGCAGGACTGTCCAGCCGCTTCTCATTGCCAAGCTGGAAAAGCCCGAAGCGTTGAACGAATTGGAAGAAATCCTCGATGTGGTGGATGGGGTGATGGTGGCGCGCGGCGATCTCGGCGTGGAACTTCCGCCGGAGCGCGTGCCGCCTTTGCAAAAACATATTATCTATTCCGCGAATGCGCGCGCGAAGCTTGTCATCACTGCGACGCAAATGCTCGAATCCATGATTCTACATCCGCTGCCGACTCGCGCCGAAGCGTCGGATGTTGCCAACGCCATCTTCGATGGCACAGACGCGGTGATGCTTTCCGCCGAAACCGCTTCGGGTGAATATCCCAGCGAAGCCGTTGCCATGATGTCGCGCATCATCGTCGAAGCCGAGTGTCACTTCCGCGAGTGGGGCAGCAGGCAGGATGGCAGGGCAGGCTTGGGCGAGAGTGATGCCGCCTCTATGGCGCGCGCGGCAAACGCCCTTGCCAAAGACGAGGAAGTGGCGGCGGTGGCGGTCTTTACTTTGCAAGGTCGTTCCGCGTGGTTAATGTCTAAAGCGCGCCCATCGAAACGAATCCTTGCTTTTACCCCCGAACTTGAAACCTTCAATCAACTTGCTTTTCTTTGGGGTGTGCAGCCGCACCTTGCGAAGTATGCTAACTCGCTGGAAGATATGCTTTCTGACGTGGATGTCGCGCTGTTGACCTCTGGAATCAGTTCCGGGCAGCAGGTGGTTTTGGTGTGCGGGTATCCTGTTGGCGCGCAGCGTCCGCCGAATATGGCGTTGCTGCACACGGTTGGCGGCGATGCAAATGTAAAACTAGCGCGCAAACTCGCTGAAAATAATACGAAGTGACGAAGAAAAAATTTACAGCCTTTTTACATCCGCGCCATACGCGCGTAATCTCATTCATCTACAATGACATCGTAACCTAAAAGGAGGCTTACGATGAAAAACATAATCAACAAAATTATTTTGGCTGTATTGACCGCCGCGCTTGTCTTCTCCGCGCTGCCTGTGACCAGCGTCTTCGCGCAGGGCGAGCAACCGCCCAAAGGCGAACTCACCAATGAAAAAATGGAAGAAATTTGGGCGCGCCAATTGAAGGCTCACGAACGACTGGGCAAACTGTTCAGCGACAATGAGCGTCTTGTCAAGTTGCAGGAATTAATTGATAAGGCAAAGGCAAATGGCAAAGATGTCACCGCGTTGCAGACCGCGTTGGATAACTTCCAAGCCGCGTTGAAAAAAGCCAAGCCCATTTACGAAAGCATGAATGGCATTGTCAATTCGCATCAAGGGTTTGACACAAATGGCAAAGTCGTTGACGCTGAAAAGGCAAAGGCTACTTTGAAAGAGTTGCGCGCGAAAAATCAGGAACTTAAATCCGCGTTGGGCGGTACGGGCAAGGCGCTGCAAGAGGCAGTCAAAGCCTTCCGCGCGGCAAACAAACCAGCGGATAAACCCGAACGCGACTCGTAACTTATTCCCAAAAATCGGAAGTCGGTAAGACTTCCGATTTTTTTATGCAGCAATTCCAAATCTAAAATCCTTTGCCACCGATTTCACAGATTTTCACCGATTGATTAAAAAAATCCGTGCGAATCCGTGTAAATCTGTGGCTG
>DZBA01000127.1 GCA_022729775.1 Anaerolinea thermophila
TTCATGGTCTGGCGCGATGTAAAAGTAAAATACAAACAAACCCTGCTCGGCATGGCATGGGCGGTGATTCAACCTGTGATGACCATGCTCATCTTCACCTTCCTCTTTGGCAAAGTGGCGAAACTGCCCACCGAAGGCATCCCCTACCCCGTCTTTTCATTCACCGCGCTGCTCCCCTGGGGACTTTTCGTCACCGCGCTGAATCAGGGCAGCCGTTCACTCGTTGCGCACCAAAACATGGTGACGAAAATCTACTTCCCGCGCCTGATCCTGCCGATGGCAAGTGTCTTTGCGGGCATGGTGGATTTTCTCATCGCGTTTGTGATCTTCGTCGGCTTGATGTTCTACTATCAAGTCACGCCCGCGTGGAATTTGCTCTGGACGCTGCCGCTCTTCCTGCTGATGGCAATTGTCACCGCGCTGGGCGTCGCGCTTTGGCTCTCCGCGATTAACGTCCAATACCGCGATGTGAATCAAGCCCTGCCGTTTCTCACGCAGTTCTGGCTGTTTGCCACGCCCGTTGCCTACTCTGCATCGGTCATCGCTGACAAGTGGCAGGTAGTGTATTCACTCAACCCGATGGCGGGTGTGGTCAATGGCTTCCGCTGGGCGCTGCTCGGCACAGGCAATGGACCCGATGCCGCGCTGTGGGTCTCCGTCGGCATTTCAATTTTGATTTTCATTTCAGGTCTTTTCTACTTTAGAAGTATGGAAAAGACGTTTGCGGATACGATTTAAAAGTGTCACGTGTTCCAGTGTTTCAGTGTCATGTCAACTTGACACAGAAGCACTTGACACAGAAGCACTTGACACAGAAGCACAGATAATGACAACTGCAATCAGCGTAAAAAACCTCGGCAAGCAATACAAAATCGGCGCGGCGGAAACCAAGTTCCGTTATAACATGCTGCGCGACGTGATCGTAGATACAGTCTACGCCCCCATTCGACTCGCGAAAGCGATGGTCGGCAGATCAGATCGCCGCATGAATCAGAATTTCGTGTGGGCATTGAAAGATGTCTCTTTCGATTTGGAAGAAGGCAAAGTGCTCGGCATTGTCGGAAGAAACGGCGCGGGCAAATCCACCCTCTTGAAGATTCTCTCGCGCGTGACAGAACCGACCACTGGCACGGTCAGCGTGCGCGGACGAGTCGGCTCGCTGCTCGAAGTCGGCACGGGCTTTCATCCCGAATTGACGGGGCGCGAAAATATCTACATGAACGGCGCCATCCTCGGCATGAAACGCGCAGAGATTGACGCAAAATTCGATGAGATTGTGGACTTCTCCGAAGTCACACAATACATTGACACGCCCGTCAAGCGTTATTCGTCGGGCATGTATTTGCGACTCGCGTTTGCGGTCGCGGCGCACCTCGAACCTGAGATTCTCGTCGTGGATGAAGTGCTCGCTGTCGGCGACGCGGAATTCCAAAAGAAGTGTCTCGGCAAAATGGGCGATGTGGCACAGCAAGGGCGCACGGTGTTGTTTGTCAGTCATAACATGTCCGCGATTTTGCGCCTGACTCAAGAAGCGATTGTGTTGAATAAAGGTCAACTCATCATGCGCGGACCGACTCAAGAAGCCGTTGATTATTATCTTTCGTCGGGGCAATCGCAAGCGGGAGAAAAAACCTGGGACGCGGAAGATATTCCTGCCTCGAGCGCACCCTTCACCCCGATTAGTTTGAAAATCAAAGAGAAAAGCGGGAAAGTCGTGGATACTGTCCGCTCGACCGAGACCGCCACAGTTGAATTTGAATATAAACTCTCCGCACCTGTCACTGGCTTGCGCGTGGGACTCTACGTCAGCACCATGCGCGGTGAATATGTTTTCACATCATTTGACACGGATGACGCTGCCATGTTCGAGCAACACGATACACGCACCACGGGTCATTACATCAGCCGCGCCGAACTCCCCGCGGACATTTTCAACGAGGGACGTTACACCGTCGGCGTGAATGCCAGTTCCTTCGGCGTGCGCCGCTACTTCATGGACGAGAACGCAATCGCCTTCAACGTGGACATTTCAGGCGCGCCGGGGACTCAATGGGGCGAACCACGAGTTGGTCCTGTGCGTCCGCGCTTGAATTGGAAGATTGAGAAGATAGGTTAACAAGTTGGAAGGTTAAAAGGTTAGAAAGTTAATAAGTGAAACCTTCCAACCTTCGAACTTTCCAACCTTAAAACAAAAAGATATGCCCAACCCCATTCGTAACATCCTCGCCGACCTGCCCTTCACCGCTGAAATTGACTGGATTCTGCGCTCGAAGAATCGTCCGCGCAAAGACCATTTCAATTTGGAAAAACTGCAAAAGTCGCTGCCTGCCGCACGCGCAGTTGTGGAACCGTTTGCAAAGAACGCGCCGAAAGGCAAAAAAGTTTTATTCTTTGCCACGCTGCATTATTGGATTGAACAGTCCGCGTACTTGGGACTCGTTCTCGCAGGCATGGGACATGACGTGACCCTGCTCACGCTGCCCTACTCCGAGTGGCACAAAGAAAAAGACAAATTCCTGCAACGCCAGCGCATTTTGCACACGCATGACGCACTCAAGGTTTTGTCACCTTTGGTCAAGCACGTGTCTATGCTCGAAATGCAATCCTCATCGTTGCGGCACGGCACACTTCATCATGTGATTACTTCGCTCCCCGAAAAAATTCAAGCGGACATCAAAGAAGTCTCGCTGTGGGATGTGCAATACACGCTCATGCGTGAAGAAGTAAACATGGATGACGCGGATGACCGCGCGATATACGACTTGCGCGTACAGCGCAATACCTTCGCCGCCAAATCCGCGCTGGAGTGGATGACAAAAAATAAGCCCGACGTAATTTTGATTCCCAATGGATTAATTTTAGAAATGGGAATCGTGTTTCGTGTTGCGAGACATTTGGGAATTGATGCCGTGACCTACGAATTCAACGACCAGCGCGAACAAATCTGGCTGGCGCAAAATTCGTCCATCATGCAGCAGGAGACCGATTATCTGGTGGACGCCCGCTGTCATTTGCCTGTCACCGATGAAATGTTCGAGCGCGTGGCGGATTTGGAAAACGCGCGGCGCGGCGCGAGAGTGTGGGGCAAGTCCAAACGCTTGTGGCAGTATGTCTCATCGCAAGGCGCGGACGTAACACGCACCACGCTCCAATTGGACAATCGCCCTGTTGTGATGTTGGCTGCCAACGTCCTCGGTGATAGTTTAACTTTGGGGCGCGACATCTTCGCCGCCTCGATGACCGAGTGGATTACCAAGACTGTGCAATATTTTGCAAAGCGCACCGACGTCCAAATGGTCATCCGCGTACACCCTGGCGAAAAACTTGTGCCGCAAGCAAAATCAATGGGCACGGTGGTGCGCGAGGCGTTGCCCGAACTTCCCAATCATATTCACGTCATCGGCGCGTTGGACAAAATCAACACCTATGACTTGATTGAAATTGCGAATGTCGGCTTGGCGTACACCACCACCGTCGGACTCGAAACCGCGATGAATGGTCGCCCCGTCATCTCTTGCGGGCAGACTCACTATCGCGCACGCGGATTCACCCTCGACCCAAACACGTGGGACGAATATTACGCGACCCTCGAAAAAGTCCTCGCCGATATTCCTGCCCATCAACTGAACGAAAAGCAAACCGAATTCGCGTGGAATTACGCCTACCGCTTCTTCTTTGAATATCCGCGCCCCTTCCCGTGGCGTCTGATGAACTTCTGGGATGACCTTGCCGAACATCCGCTGGAAAGCGTGCTCAGTCCCGAAGGCATGGCGCGTTTCAAAGATACCTTTGATTTTCTGGTCGGCGAACCATTTACGTGGAAATGATCTGGAGTCCGTCAGCTTGCTGACGGCGCGCGGCAAGCCGCGCAATTCCAAAGGAACACAATGACCAACAACACCAAACAAAAAGTCCGCGAATTTTATGACGAGATCGGCTGGCAGCAGGAAGATGACGGGCATTATCAAAACGCCCGCTATGAAGACCTGCGCCCCGTCTCACGCGAATACGTCCACAAGACTCGTATGCGCACGATGAACGGCTTGATTCCCACGGGCAGATTTTTGCTAGACGCGGGTTCTGGTCCCGTGCAATATGAGGAATACAAAACATATTCGCAGGGATATGAAAAGCGCGTGTGCTTGGATATTTCCATTCAAGCATTACGCGAGGCGCGGGAAAGAATCGGCGACCACGGCTTGTTCGTCGTCGGCGATTTGGCAAACCTGCCCTTCAAGCAAGAATCTTTTGATGGGGCGGTATCCATGCACGCGATTCATCACCTTGCGCTGAGTGAACATCCGCGCGCGTACGCGGAGATTCATCGCGTGCTGGCAAAGGGGCGCACGGCGGCAATTATCAATGGCTGGCATGAGCCGCGCTTAATCACGATGGCGGAACCGCTCATCGGGTTGATGCGCAAACTGTCGGGCAAATCTGCCAAGAAGAAAAAAGAATGGCTGAGCGAAGAATCGCCCGAAGGAACATTCGTCCAAAAGATGACTCCCGAATGGTTGAAGAAAGAAATCGGCTCGAAGATGGAAATCGAAATCAAACCATGGCGCAGTTTAAGCACTCGCATTCTGCGCTGGTTTGTGCGTCCCTTCGGCGGAAAAATTTTCTTGAAATTTGTCTTCTGGCTCGAAGGCGTGTTTCCGAAATTCTTTGCAGAAAATGGACAATACCCCTTAATCGTAATTCGTAAATCATAGTCACCATTCTCTAATCTCTAATTACTATTTACCAATTACCAATGAAAAAAACTCCCCTGCCTGCCCTATTCCTTGTCATCATCACCGCCCTTGTGTATCTTCCCAACATCGGCGGCTTGACCTATTTTAAGGATGACTGGTATTACATCTACGATGGACTCATCGGCGGCGCAAAAATTTTTCATGAAATGTTCAGCATTGACCGCCCCGCGCGTGGATATTTCTTTGAGTGGTATTTTCTATTACTCGGCGCAAAACCGCTGGCATGGCACATCGGCGCATATCTCTGGCGGACATTGAGCGCGCTCGGCGCATTGTGGATTTTCAACATTCTCTGGGAAAAAGAAAAAAAAATCGCATTCATCTCCGCGCTGCTGTTTGCCATCTACCCCGGCTATTACTGGTGGATGAGCGCCATCGAATACCAGCCGATGATTACCAGCCTTGCGCTGCAAGTGTTCTCGATTGCGTTTACGTTAAAAGGGTTACAGGTTGAAGGTTACAGGTTAAAGGTTGCGTATGCAATGGGCGCGGTCCTCACAGGCTGGGCGTACATCGCATTGGTGGATTATGCGATTGGGATGGAAGTGTTTCGCTTCCTCGCCGTCTATGTGATGATTGCGCGGAGGCAGGATACAAATTCCACAGCCGCGCGAAATAAATTTCGCGTTACAGTGAAACGCGTCCGCGATTCTTTCTACGCGCTGAATGGACAGCTGCTTATCCCAATCGGATTTGTGTTCTGGAGAACATTCTTCTTTAACAATGAGCGTGAAGCCACAGATATTGGTTTGCAACTTGGCGCGTTTTTCGGCAGTCCCATCTCTACTGGCACACGCTGGATTTTGCAAACGCTCAACAGCCTGTTGAACATGACCGCGCTGGCATGGGTGAATCAATTTCCGCGCTTCTTCTTTGAATTGCGGATGCGCGACATGGCATACGGAATTCTCTTTGCCATACTGACCCTGCTCGCGGTGTTCCTCGCGCGAAAAACCTCGGGCGGAGATTCAATCCGCGCCGCAGAATCAAACTCAACGTTAAGAGAATCCGCGCTGCTTGGCGGGCTGGGACTCATCCTTGGCATCCTGCCCGTCATCATGGCGAATCGCTACATTGACAACGGAGTCTTCTCTCATTATGCGCTGCCCGCTTCACTGGCGGCGGCTTTGCTCGTTTCCAGTTTGATTCATTCCATTTCGATGCCGCGCATTCAATCCGCTGTGATGTACATCGTGATTTTGTTTGCGGCGCTGACTCATTATGGAATTTCCATCAGCGCGGTCAACGAAGCGCGCGCGCTGGAAAAGTTCTGGTGGCAGGTCAGTTGGCGCGCGCCCGCGCTCGCATCCGATACGATGCTCGTCATCCATTATCCATCCGCGAACATGGGCGATGATGGCAACGGCGCAACAGAACTGCCGAATATGATTTATTTTCCGCAGTCTTCAGCGAGTATTCCCGTGCATTACAATCTTTCCGCGATTACGTTAAACGACACGAACCTGCGCGAGGTGATGCTCGGCAAGTTATATATGGAGACGGACTACCGCAGCCATACGGTGAATTTGAATTATGAAAATGTGCTGGTCATCAGCCAGCCGACCCCGACCTCATGCGCGCATGTGGTAAATGGAAACGCGCCGCTGATTTCATTTGATGACCCGGCAAGTGTTATACTCGCCGCGCCTTCATCGAATCTCGAAAATGTGATTGCAAACGCGCAGCCGCACATCCCGCCGAATTTTGCGTTTGGGGATGAACCCGAGCGTAACTGGTGTTATTATTTCGAGAAAGCAGACCTCGCCGCGCAATTACAGCAATGGGACGAAGTGACCGCGCTCGGCGAAGAAGCGATTAAATTGGAGTTGCACCCGCAGGATCAATCCGAGTGGATGCCGTTCTTGAAGGCGTACGCAATCACAGGCAATGATAAGCGCATGAAACAAACCGCGTCCAAGATCGGCATCGAGACCGTGCTGCGCTTGCAAGCGTGCGAGATGTTAACAAAAATCGAAGAGCCGTTGCGTGATGACGTAAAGGATATTATCGCAACGCATTATTGTAAGAACGCGCAAAAATAAACAGGAGAACTTATGGACTGGAAAAACCAAGTAGTACTTGTCACGGGCGGAACAGGCTCGTTCGGCAAGAAATTTACAAAAATTCTTTTGGAAGAGTATCAACCCAAAAAGATTATCATCTTCAGCCGCGATGAGTTGAAGCAGCATGAGATGCAGGTCGGCGGGTACAACCATGAAAGCCTGCGTTACTTCATCGGCGATGTGCGCGACCGCGAGCGACTCGTCCGCGCCATGCACGGCGTTGATATTGTCGTCCACGCCGCCGCGTTGAAGCAAGTCCCCGCGTGTGAATATAATCCGATGGAAGCCATCAAGACCAACATCATGGGAACGGCGAACGTGGTCGAAGCTGCGCTGGACGCAGGCGTGAAGAAGGTCTTGACCGTGAGCACGGACAAAGCCGTCAGCCCCGCGAATTTATACGGCGCGACCAAACTCGCCGCAGAGAAGCTCACCATCCAAAGCAATGCCTACGCCGCCGGTTCCGCGACGCGCTATTCATGCGTCCGCTATGGGAACGTGGTCGGCTCGCGCGGGTCGGTTGTCCCCCTCTTTTTGAAGCAGCGCGCAAGTGGAAGAATCACCATCACCGATGACCGCATGACGCGCTTTTGGCTTTCGCTCGAACAGGGCGTGCGCTTCGTGATTCACTGCCTCGAAGAAATGGAAGGCGGCGAAGTTTTCATCCCGAAAATTCCCAGCACCACCGTCACCGACCTTGCGCGCGCCATCGCCCCCGATGCGGAGATCGCCACCATTGGCATCCGCCCGGGCGAGAAACTGCACGAGGTTTTGATCTCGGAAGATGAAGCGCGTCACACCATCGAGTTGGAGAAAATGTTCGTCGTGCAGCCCGCCGAGGCGACGTGGTTCGGCTATTCATGGATGGACAAAGGCAAGCCGTTGAACGAAGGCTTCTATTATTCGAGCGACAATAATTCCGAGTGGCTGGATGTAGAGGGCATCAAGAAATATATTGCGCCGTTTGAAGAGTTGTTCAAGCAGGGGAAGTTGGAGGGGTAGGACGAGTTACGAGTTACAGGTTAAAAAATAAAGCCCTCCAAGTTTCGCGTAAAACGGACTTGGAGGGCTTTATTGTCTGCGTAATGGAAGGATAGACAATCTTTTCTTTTATCCATGCGCAATGAAAATCGAAAAACGCGATACAATAATGTCATCAGTCAAATTCAAAATAAGGACTCAGACATGACGGACGCGCGCGCGCATGTTAAAAAACAAGCCACCCGAATCCACTTTGTAGAACGCAGGGGAAAACTCGAAGACTTGGACAGGTCTTTTGACCTGCAATTCTGGCAGTCACAAACGCCCACTGCGCGTTTCGACGCCGCTTGGGAATTAATCGTCCATGCGATGAAAGTAAAAGGTCAAGATGTTCGTAAACTCCGACTTCAGCGATCTGTTGCGAATTTTCAACGACAACAAGGTTAGATATTTGGTGATTGGCGGCTATGCCGTTGTTCAATATGCCGAGCCGCGATACACAAAAGACCTCGATATTTGGATCAGCACGGACGCAAAAAACGCCGAAGCCGTTTACAAAGCCTTGCGCGAATTTGGCGCTCCGCTTTCAGATTTAACCGCAAAAGACTTTTCAGAGGAAGGGTATTTTTTTCAAATGGGCGTTCCCCCAATTCGGGTGGATGTTCTCATGGGCATCCCCGGAGCTCAGTTTGAAGATTGCTGGCAAAGACACCTCGAAGCGGATTTTGACGGGCTGAAAGTAAACTTCATCTCCAAAGAGGATTTGATTACCGTCAAACGAACATCAGGACGCCCGCAAGATTTAATTGACGCAGACCTGCTTTCACAAAAGCATAAAAAAGCCAAAAAGAAAAAATAAGCAAATCCTGCAAAAACATATAGCGCAAAAGACAGAATTCCGAGCGCTTTGCGTGCGAGAACTCGGA
>DZBA01000128.1 GCA_022729775.1 Anaerolinea thermophila
CCTGCTATAATATCGATTGTATGCCCTTATTTCCAGTATATGGAGCACTTTCATGATTGAAAGAACCCTTACCCTCAAACTCATCGCTTTGGCGAAGAAATTTCAAGTCATCACACTCACTGGTCCACGCCAATCTGGTAAGACCACCCTTGTCCGCGCCGTCTTTCCATCCCTTCCGTATGTTTCATTGGAAGAACCAGATATCCGCCAAATTGCACTCACCGATCCACGCGGTTTCCTATCCAATTATCCTGCTGGTGCAATTCTGGATGAGGTTCAAAACACGCCAGACCTATTTTCCTACATCCAGAAACTTGTAGATGAGAACCGCCAGATTCAATTCATCCTGACTGGTTCATCAAATTTTCTTCTAATGGAAAAAATCAGCCAGACTCTGGCGGGACGTACTGCGATTCTGCACCTTCTTCCACTTTCCTTTGAAGAACTGGAGCCTGGCGCAGGGCAATATGAAGGCATGATATTCAAAGGTCAATATCCCCGCATTTATGACCGCGACATCGCTCCAACTGATTTTTATCCCGCCTATATTCAGACCTACATCGAAAAGGATGTGCGCCTAGTGAAAAACATCGGGGATATCAACGCATTCATTCAGTTCACCCAATTGTGCGCTGGGCGCGTTGGGCAACTACTCAATTATACAGGTCTTGCGAACGACGCCGGGATCAGCCCGAACACGGCAAAAGCCTGGATCTCTATTTTGGAGAGTTCCCATATCCTGTATCGGTTGCAACCCTTTCATCGAAATTTCAACAAGCGGCTGGTTAAATCCTCCAAACTCTATTTTTACGATACGGGCATTGCCTGCTCGCTGCTTGGAATCCACGATGAGAATCAAGTCAACTTGCATTACATGAAAGGCGCTCTCTTTGAGAATTTGATCATCAACGAGTTTATCAAGCACAATTTCAATCGCGGTGAATATCATTTGCCGTTTTTTTGGCAGGATAGCCGAGGTAAAGAAATTGACTGCCTGCTGGTGGATGGTGAAAAAATTGTACCGATTGAGATTAAATCTGGTAAAACAATTTCCAATAGTTACTTTGATAATCTCGAATATTGGCATCAACTTGCCACAGCGCCTAAAGAACAAGGGTATGTGGTTTATGGCGGCGATCAGTCCCTGCAAACCAGCGCAGGCTCATTCGTCAGTTGGCGGGAGCTAAACCGCATTCCCCGTTAAGGTGTCATCCACAAATGCTATTGCTGAACAAACATAACTACTCAGGTTTGGTCACTGCCATTATTAGCAGTGACTGATCAATCCCTTCCTGCTCCAATTTCAGCCCACGGCTGAGTAGATATTCGATCACAAGTCGAGCATCCCGCAAATTGGGATTGAAGGCAAGTCGCTTCAAATTGCGAATATCGGCTTGAGTCAAAGGGCGTGATAACGCCGCGTGTTTCTCAAACGTGGATGTATTCATCAGAAAAGGTTCAATACGCGCGCTGACCTGCTTCCGAAGTTGGGACAGGATGTTGAATCCGCCATAATCCATATCTGACCAAAGATGAATTTTTGTTTCTTCGGGAATAAGTCGCAGCAGGCGGCGGATGGCTGGAGAAGGGTTACCCATTAAACAAATAGTTGCGAAGAACATAGGATCTGGCGAGTGAGATGTGGCGCGAATAAATTCGTGGAAAGAAGTTAGATTCTCGATGCATAAAACAGAATCCGCGTGGACCGATACGGTTTGGATGGATGAGATTTGCGCAGCGGGAAATCCGATGGATGGTGAAAAGCCATTCAGCGAAAGCACTTCCCCATCAACAGTGGTGAATTGCCAGTTACCCGAAAGGTTGATATAACCTGGGTTGGCAACAAGATTCAATTCACGCAGCAAGTCTTCATTGGTGAGCAATTTCCATTCAGGGTTGGCTTGGCGCGCGAAGCGAACCAACGCGGGACGCAGATCATCAAAGCGTTTGGTGTCGTTAAAAACACGCACGCTGAACACACGGTGGGGAGTCTCCGATTGAAGGGTGGATAATGCCAGTAGTGCAGAGAGCAGGTCTGCGTTAAAGTCTGAAGCGGAAAGGCTAAACGGGGATGGAGATTTCCCAGCGCGGAGTTTGTCCAAGATGTTGGCCAATCCGCGGGCGCGCCAATCATCCGCAGAAAAACGGAATTTATCGGCAAGCAAAAAGGATTCGAGTTGGGAGCGTTGATTAGAAATAGGAACGCGGTTGATAAGAGCGTATAGTTCGTGGTGAGTGGGTCGTAGAGCTTCGGATATAAGAGCAACAAATTCAAGCAGATGATGTTCTTCGCCCGCAAGCCATTTAAGTTGGATCAAATTTGAATTTGCGAGAGTTTGTATTTGCTGGTTTACGATCATGCGCGGCTCGGGGTCTTGCTGCGAAAAATAAGCGGGCAGGTTTATTTCGCGCAACTTAACTTTGATCGCACGCACGGATGAAATACTCCGCTTCTCAAAGATGTCAAGAAGCGCGTTGATAATAACTTTTGTATCAGCCGATGGAATAAATGAAATCATCCCATCACCCTACGCCCCGCTCATTACTTCCCATGGACTACGCATTTATTTCTCCAACTCTTTCAATATCTCACTCTTATCAATCTCGACCACAAACGAACGATTCTCCTTGCGAACCACAGTACAAACGGTGTCTACAAACGGAAGAAGCGAACCTGATTTATCGGGCGGTGTGGCAAGTAAAACCTGCAAGCCCGCATCATGCATGAATTTCAATGCGCTGGCAGTACGCGCCGTATCCATTTTACCGAAGGCTTCATCGAACATCGCGAGTCGAATCGTATCGGATGGGCGCGCTTGATTTAAGCGATACGCTTGTGCGAAGGAAGCCGCCATCGCCACGTAAAACGGCGTAGTGGTTTCACCTCCACTTTTCTTCGCGTTGATCTGACTCAACAAGGCGCGGTCACCATTTGGATAATGTATGCGAATATCATAATTGAGATAATTGCGATAATCCTGCAACTCATGTAATTCCAAATTATTTTCATCGTTTGCAGAGGTAAGTCGCTCAAAGAGCAAATCCCAGCCTTCCTGATGTTTCTGGCGAAACTCCGATTCAAACAACGAGTCGCCCATGATCTGCTGGCTGTCCATCACCATATCGTAAATTTGTTTGAGCGCGGGTGCGTGGCTGGTGATGAATTCAAAGCGCTCGCCGCCAAAACGCAGCGTGGCAAGCGACGTATTCAAAAACCCAAGTTGCTGGCGCGCATCTTCAATTTGCTCGCGCAAGCGATGAATGAAATTCTCCACGAGCTCCTGTTCCGCCATGCCACGCTGTTTTGCGATCTGTCCTTCATATTGTGGCAGCTCCGAAGAAACAAGTTTGTCGCGCTCCGCTACGTAACGCGCGTCATCGTCAGTATCATCATAGCCAAAATCATAGCGCATCGAATACGCCTGCTTCGCCTCACGCAATTTATCGCGCGAGCGCTGTTCAGCATTTTGATAATCATTTTCATACCGCCGCGAATTTTGCAGGATCACTTCCAGCGGCTGGCGCTCACGGCGTTTATCATATTCTTTTTGAATATCGGATTTTGTCTCATCGTCGGCATTTTCAGCCGACAGAAAATCTTCCTGCGCTTTGATTTTTTCCGCCGCACTTCTTTCCAAACTCGGAATTGATTCTGTTTCGAGTTTTCTGATCTCCGCTTCGAGATTACCCAACTTGCGCGATGAGTCGTTTGCATCACCCTGAATTTGATTCAACTCATTGCGGCGTTTTTCTACCTCCGCTTTGAGCACGTCCAAATTGCGCGAGTCTAATGATTTGAGTTCCTTGTTCAACGCTTTCAATTCATCTTCCGCAGGCTCAAGGCGCGTCAACGCTGAAAGCACGTGTTCCAAATCCACAAAGGGACGCATTTTATCGCGGGTAAGAGTCAACCTTTCACGCAGAGCAGTTGTTCTTTCATTCAATGAAATCATCTCGCGCATGATTTCATCTAGACGCGCCTGACGCTGTTCGATCTGACGCGGCGCCGCACGTTCCCCGATAAACCAGCGGTGATACACATTGGGATTAAGATGACTGTCCGTAAAATTGCGGCGCACAAAACAATCGCGTGTTACGGCTCGATTATGCTGGCGCAGGTCTTCCATCTTTTCGCATTTGACATAACCGCCAAGCAGTAAATCTACATAAGCACGCGCAGCAGGATTCTTTGCAGTCACTTCATTAGAAAGAAATTCTTTCCCGCGTGTGGAATTTTTTTGTTTGAGGATATTTTCCGTATCCAATATCGCCGCACCATGAATTGAATCCTTGTGCTTGCGGTAGACCTTCATCGCGGCGCTGTACTGTTCTGGCGGCACAAGCAGGGTGAATCGATTGAAACCAAGCAAGCCTTCCATCGCATCCTGCCATGATTCGTCGGGAATGGAAAGTTCATCGCACAGATATTTAACCTCGTCAGCGCCGAGATTCAACTCCGCGCGCAGAAGATGGCGCAAACGCGCCGCGTAAGGCGACTCGGTCTCGTAAGAAGTGTCGCGATCACCCGTTCGCAGCTTGCGAATCTCATCTTCCAGCTTTGCGCCTTCGTCGCGCATCTCATTAACTTTTTGCGAGAGTAATATTTCTTCGCGGGAGTAATGGATGGCGAGGGACGAAAGAATGGGTTGAATTTGTTGAAGCGTGGTAAGTGGGGTGTGGGACGTGATGAAGGAGTCGAGTTCAGTGGGAATTGAGAGACCATCAGCGGCGAGATAGTTGCGGAGTTTTTGCACGTCAGATAATTCGCGTGCAAGGGACGACTCGACTTGCTGTTGCCGCTCACGCAGGGATGTCAATTCGTTGTTCAAAATCGCAATCTTCTCGCGCAATTCCTTTTCGCGGATGGCTGTTTGATCGGTACGCAGGGCAATCTCGGCGTCGGTCAGAGCCGCGTGGGCAAATTTTTGAGCGCGAGAAATTTCATCATAGTGTAATTCTTCGCGGCTGTATTCCAGTTTGAAAGAATCCAACTCAAAACGCAATTTCTTCAATTGGTCGAGAAAAGTATCTGCCTCTGCAAGACGCGCGATGGCTGTATTGCTGATCCGCTTCCTGCGATTGGCAACACGTTCCTTATTCAACTCTTCAATACTGTTCAGCGAATCGATTCGCTCGCGCACACCAATTGCCAGAGTTTCAAAGTGACGCATGGTTTCGAGTTGCGCTTGCAGAGTTTTGACATCCACGAGATTTTCATCGAGTAAATAATTATGAACGAACGAGCGAATATCGGTTAACGGGCTGAATGCAAGACCTTTGACGATCTTCGCAGGAAAAGTATCCTTGAGCTGCCCAAGTCTGTTGAGCAAATGTACGCGATAATCTTCGATCTTGGTAAAGATACGCGCGCCTGCGTTTAAGGGCAGCGAGAAATTTTCAAGATGGCGTTTGAATGCGCGCGTGTCGAATAATTGTCCCTGCGCTTTAAAGAACCAGTCATCGTTTAATTGCGCATTATGTACAATGAAATAGGCGACATCGGGAGCGCGCCCATCTTCATAAGCGTCGATCACTGCGCCGTGAGCGAAGTACGTGCCGTCTGGATTTTTGAACTCTAGCGCGACTATGCTTGTTGCGTCGCCGCGCAAAAACCGTTGACCTTCCGTACCGAGTTCGCCACGCACGTAACTTGCCAGCGTGCGCTTGCCTCCGCTCAAAGCAGCTTGATTAAAACGCACATCGCGCTGTCCGCCCACCAGAGCAAACTGCACTGCGTCCAGGATCGTAGATTTTCCGACGCCGTTGATACCAATGAAATAGGTTGTGCCATTGCATTTGATGGATATATTTTCAAACAGATGCCAGTTGACAAGGCGAATATGGGTGAGAAGTTTCATTCTTCACTCTCCGCAACATCTTCCCCACCCGCCCGATATCTTCTTAACCAGGCTTCCATTTCATCGGCGCTTTGAATGGGCAAAATCAACTTGACCGAACCGCGCAGACGAAGTCGCGCTTCTCCATCACGGACATCAATATTACGCCCATCAATCGTCTCCACCAATCCAATGGAACGAAGGCGGCGCAGCAGTGTTTCATATTGCACCATGCCGAGGTCGCGTTCCCTGCCTGTAATTGTGCGGTATTCTTCACGCACTTCGCCAATGGTCACAACGGGGTCGTTTGCCAGACTCAAATGCTCGATCTTCTCTTCATATAGTTTACGCAAAACAACGATCATCAGAGATTCGTCCAATTTGAAGCGGGCGCGACTATATCCGTATTCGGAAACAACTTGAAAGATACGGTGATAATCATCATGAAGAAGATTAAAGCCCACCAATTCCAGCAAGCCTTCGAATATCGAACGATAACGATGGACGAAATAATAATCATCCTTGTCCGAATCAGCATCTTGATATAAAAATGTCTGCCCGAGTAAACGGTTCACAATGCGTGGAACCTCACGCCGCGATTTTTCGGGAATGTCATTCAAAATTAGCGATGAATCAAAAGGCATACGTTCTGCGCTCCACGTTCTATAATTTTATTAACTCAAACGGCATGACCCGATACCCGCCCAAAGAAACAGCGTCACCGTCCGTAACATCCAGACCATATTCAACATCGGGATGATGGGCATACGCGATAATGGTTGTCAACCAATGCAGATCGTCACGCACATCCTCGGGAAATTGTGTCACGGACAAGCGCGGCAACTTGCCAAGCATAGCCAGCGCTTTGCGATTTACTTTGTCGGGAGAAAAGGCTTGAGTCACATCGCGCATGGTGTCCGCTCGCAGTAAAGCCAGATCAGAAGGGGCTAATATAGGCGAAAGAATATTGTTGGGAATAAACGGTGCACGTTTTTGTGGCGGTGTATAAAAGCCATGCGAGTCTGGAATCTTGACGGGAAACTGTCTCAACTGTGGCGAATCTTCTGGTAATTCGATCATTCCCTCCTGACGCAACGCGGAAAGATGCTGAACCAGCGAAACCAAACGGTCTTTGAAATTTCCATCGGCGCTGCTGAGTTGATATCGAACCTGACGCAGCGACGTCCGCAAATACTGGGCGTGACGTGCATCAATATCTGCGATGAGCGGATCGAGTCCCTCTAATTGGTTGACGATGAAATCCAGGCAGTGGACAATCTCCTGCTCGGCTTGCGCGGGAGTAAATCTGCTTTGTAAGGCGAGTTCCCCCGCTGTTTCCTTCAACCATTTTTGATTGAATAACCATTTCTGTGCCTGATTGACAATGCCGCGGCGATAACGCGAAACGTGATCAGATGTTTTCAAAGCATGGTACGCAGGTCCCAGTGTGTGAGAATAATCATCGAATTGCATACGCAATAATTCCGCGACATCGGTTTGCTTTGTGGCACGTTCCACGTAGCGGCGGATGTTGTGATTCAACTCGCTCAATCCGCGCGCAACCTGACGTACATTTTCATAGGTTTGGGTCACTGCCAGCGCTGCGGAAAAATCCTTCGTGCGCGAAGAAGTCATCAACTGGTGCGCCGCATATAACTGCCCTGTAAATTCACGCGGCTTTTGTTCCTGAATATTGCGAAGGGCTTCCAAAAGAGTAAAAGCGTAATCAGGCAGGATGATCGTCTCGGAATAATCAGCGTGTTGTTCGCGTTCGATCCAGCCCGTTTCCGCCAGCCTGCGGATAACGTAACCCGCATAATCCTGCTCGGAAGTCTGATTCGCTGTCGAAACAGAATCAGCCTCCCCCGACGCATGATCCGCTATGTCAGATGCCACTTCTGCTTCGGCGTTGGCTTCCTTTAAATAATCCACAATCTCAGCGAAGGCGATTTCGCGCGTCACACCAAAACGGTTGAATTCCGCCAGCGCATAAATCCGCAACAAGATTGCCGCATAATGCCGCTGAAGCGTTGATTGTCCCTGCGTGGTAAAAAGGTTGAAAAGATTGGGAGGAAGAATGTCAAATGGATTCGTCATGGAGCAACTCCAACACAAGTATATCCTGCAACCCACACTGGAGCGTGTCACACAAAC
Organism: Anaerolinea thermophila; assembly: GCA_022729775.1. Classification (GTDB taxonomy): domain Bacteria; phylum Chloroflexota; class Anaerolineae; order Anaerolineales; family Villigracilaceae; genus Villigracilis. The sequence goes on from DZBA01000128.1 coordinate 7,992, forward strand.
GTGCCAGCGAATCCAAGTCCGCGTGGCGTGTCAATCCTGAATCCAAACGATAAACGAAATCTTTTGAAACCCCCGCTTTTTGCGCAAGTTTGCGCGGCGACATCCTTTCACCAGTGGCAACCTGATATTTGCCAAGCAAAATGGTGATACGACCTGATGTCGATATTTTAGAACTCATGTTCTAATTTTATAGTCAGGTGATAAATTTGTCAAGATGCTTGTCGTATTTTTTAGACAGAATTTGATCCTTCGAACTGCTCACATCCTTGATGCTCGAATGTCAACAACCCCGCGCGCGGGCTGGCTGGATTGGAACACACACTCCAGTCAGCGCCAAGTTTGCCTGGCAACTTGAGAAAATGTTTGCAGCCGCAGGATCAATCTGCACGATCACGTTCGCCGACCGGCTCAAAATCCGATGGTAAGTGACGACAGATGGAAATTAAATTTTCATGAAGGGATGGTTTATCGTCACTACCTTTACCGATTAAATACAGGTAATCATCAGTGAAAAATTCAAACATGTCGCGGAGAAGCTTTTCGTTCTTATGTGAAAAAGAAAAATAATCAGGAATATGGTGTACTTCAAGATCATACTTCTCTGTTTCAGTGTTGTACCTGGCTTGCGCCTGAAACCCACGATATTTAAAGTGCAGAAGTGGATGTAAATCAGGCACACGGGGTTCAAGCGGAGTACGATTAAATATTTCCCTCGAGGGTTTACCT
>DZBA01000129.1 GCA_022729775.1 Anaerolinea thermophila
CGGAGTCCAACGTCTCCAGACGTTGAGTCAAAATCTGGAGATTTTGGACTCCGCTATAATTATTGATAGCGCATACTTTCTTCGCGCAAGCCATCGGCAAACATATTCAAGCCAATCACGAGCGTAACAATCGCCACCGTCGCAGATAAGACGGGCCAGACATTCGACGTCATGTGACTGTGTCCTTCTTGAACCATGCCGCCCCAATCCGGCGTTGGGGGCGGAAGTCCCAAACCCAAAAAGCCAAGCGTGCCGATGTAAAACGCGGCATAACCGATGCGGAGCAAAAAGTCCACGATCAAAGGTCCGCGGCTGTTGGGGAGAATTTCGCGCAGCATAATCATGAGGTCGCTGTCGCCGCGCAGCTTGGCAGCGGAGACATATTCGCGCGTGCGGATGTCCATCGTCAACGCACGCACAAGTCGCGCAATGCCCGGCGCGCCGCCGACGGCAATTGCAATCACCACGTTGAACGAAGACGCGCCCACCGCCGAGATGATAATCATGTACAGCAAAATTGTCGGGAATGCCATCAGCGCATCGAGGACGCGCATGACAAGTTCATCCACCCAGCCTTGATAATACCCGGCGGGCAGACCAAGCGCCAGCCCGACAAGAAAAGCCACGAAGACAGAGATTGGACCAAGCGAAAGAATCGTCCGCGCGCCATACGCTACGCGCGCCCACACATCGCGCCCAAGATTATCCGTCCCCAAAAAATGTTCCGCTGAGGGAGGCTTGTTGATATTTTTATAATCCTGTTCGAGCGGGGTATACGTGGTAATTAACGGCGCAAAGATGGCGATCAACACCCAGACCAAAACAATCACCATGCCGACGATGGCAGTGGGAGAGGAAAAAATCAACTCCGCCAATTCTTTTGCGCTATCGCCAAATTCTTTCAAAGCCACAGCAAAGCGGGAAGTTCTTTTTGCAGAAGGGTTTTCTGTCGTCATCATCACTTCCTCATGAATAGCGGATGCGCGGATTGATTAATGAATAAACCAAATCTGCGATCAGTTGCGTTCCCACCGCAAGCAGGATCAAAATCATCGCGCCTGCTTCAATGGAATACACATCTTTATACAACGCGGCATTGAGAATGAAATTTCCCAAACCTGGGTATCCAAATACAGATTCGACCACCACCAACCCGCCGATGAACCAGTTGATATGTAACATGATCACCGTGATTGGAGCCATCATCGCGTTTCTCAACACATGGCGTGTGACCACCTGACGATAAGATAAGCCCTTCAAAATCGCAGTGCGGACATACGGGCTGTTCATCACTTCCACCACGCTGGACCGGGTAATGCGCAAGATGTAGCCGATTTCCACAAGGCTGGCGGTGAGGACGGGCAATACCAACAGGCTTGGCGTCTGCCACAGCGCGTCGGCAGATGTGAAAACTGCCGCGCCGGGCAGGACTTTCAGCCAGAGGGCGAAAATCATAATGAGCAAGATGCCTGTTGCAAAATCGGGGGAGCCTGCCGTAATCAAACCGCCGATGGAGATGACGCGGTCAATCAACTTGCCTTCATTTAAGCCTGCCAGCAAACCAAGCGCGACAGCGGTCGGAATGGAAACGAGAATCGCAAGCGCGGCGAGAATGAACGAGTTAAAGATTCTGCGCCCGATGACTTCCGACACCGGCGCCTGATAACGCAGTGAAATTCCCGCTTCACCGCGGAGCAGTCCCTTGCCAAGCGGAATATATTCCACAGGCGCGTCGGTTTCTTCAACCCAGCCGGAATAATCGAGGAGATATTCCGTGCCTTTTGCGCCTTTCACCCATTTTGCGGCGCGGTTGCCCCTATCTATGCCCCAGAAATATTCCTGTCCATTTTCATCCACTTTCCACGAATCGTCATCCAAAATTCTCTCTGCTTTTCCATCGGGTAAGCGGACAATCTTATACAGTTTGCCGCCATCCACATCCCATTGCATGAGGTCGCCATTCGGCGCAAACGCCCACCATTGACGCGCGTTCTTGACCAAACCTTGCGTAGTTTCGGTTTGAATCAAAGGCAAGCCGATTTCAACGCGCGCCTGCCAGTCTGATCCAAACAGCCACGAGATATAACGAATGGACACAGGGCGCGTCAACCCCAATTGCCGCGACATGGAGGCTTCCTGTTCGGGAGTTGCATACGCGCCAAGAATGTTGCGCGCAACATTTCCCGGCGCAATTTCAACAATGGCAAACACCAAAATCGAAACCAACACCATGGTCAAAAGCATGGTCAACAAACGCCGGACGATATATCTTGCCATTGAGGTTCTCCGGTAGATATGGGATTAAGGATGTCATTGCGAGCGGGGTGAAGCAATCTAGTATTATGTGCAGGAGGTTACTTCGAGCGGAAGACTACCCTCTCGCAATGACATAAGATGCTAAATTTTACTGCTGTTTATCAATCCACGCCTGTTCGCGGAGAACGATTTCGTGAATTGCTTTTTGAATCTCTTCGGGCAGCGGCTCGGTCTTATGTTTTGCAAGAATGTCATCCACCATTTTGGACGCGCGTTCTTCCATGCTTTTGCCACCGCGTTTTTGCCACACAGAGTATGGGTTCTTGTCAATCAATTTTGAATAGAAAGGTTCTTTGAAATGGCGGATGGTATGCTCATGCCCAAGATAATTTCCAGTGGGACCCAATTCTTCGATGACATCCAGCGCGAGGGTTTCTTCGTTGACAACTACGCCGGCAGTCGCGGCGCGCAAGAATCCAAGAATTTCATTGCTAATCGCCATCAGCTGCATACTGCCCTGCAAGCCCGCATCCATAAATCCAACATCGTGGACGATATTTGCGCCGTGCAAAAGCGAAGTCATCAAACTGAGCGTGGCTTCAAAACCGCATTGCATGTCCATCACTTTTGAATCTGTCGAACCGCCCAAGCCAAACACAGGCAAGTCGTAATATTTTCCCATCGAAGTGGGAACGCCCTGCTCATCCGCGAGGACGTAGTTCCCGACCATGGTTTGCAGGTTATACGGTCCGCCGTTCCAGCCGGGGACGGCAATCGGCGCGCCGGGGCGCACCAGTTGCGAAAGAACGATGCCAAGCAAAATGCCGGCGTTCATCGAAGCCATGCAGCCAGCTGTCGTCGCGGGTGAATTCACGCCGCCCGCATTCAAAGGAATGTACAGTTGCGGCAATCCTTTTTCCGCAAGGAACATGCACTTTTGCAGCGCTTCCTGGTTGGCAATTAAACCCGAAGTGACGTTGATGTAACAAGTCGCAAATGGCTTATGCTGGAACGCTTCCGCGCCGCCTGCGACAATCTCACACATTTCGATAGCGGCAACACAGCCTTCAAAATCCGGCGTGACGAACACAATCGGCTTGGTGGTGGTGTTGAGCATGACTTCCATTTGATAGCGGTCATAAATGCGCTGGTCAACATCTTCTGGAAGAAAAGCCGACATGACAAAGTCAATCTCTGGCAGCGCGTCCAACACAGTCGAAGCTTCGCGCACGTCGATCAAAACAGGTCTGCGGCGCTGTCCGGTGCGATGATCGAGAATGTTAAGACAGTCCGATCCGCCGCCGTAATAGGTATTATATTTTCCCGCGCGTATGGCAACTTTCCCCTTGCGGTTATACAGTGTGATGGTCTTGGGCGCGGTGGATAAAGCCTGCAACACCATATATTCCGGTATTCGCACGCGCAACCCGTCCGACTTTGCGCCGCCGCCTACCAGGATGTCTCTTGCCTTTTCATCATGAACATCAACGCCAATTCGTTCGAGAATTTCCAAACTGGCTTGATGGATTTTTTCACATTCCTGCTCGCCCATGCGGGAATAATGGGCGCTTGTCATGTTCGTACCATGAGTTTGAATCATTGCCTTGCCTCTTTGAACAGTGAGATATTTTCGCCTTCAGCGGATTGAAAGAGCCGCCAAACGTTCTGGATTTAACAATCCAAAATAATAAACAAGTTTTCTCCCACGCTGCAAATACAACAGCGTGGGAGAATGTGTTACAAAATATTATGCGTCTTTCCATGTTTCGTAGAAGATCGCATATTCCTGCGGATCCGCCACAACATCATGGACTGTCTTCTTGTAAATTTTCCAAACACTCATAAAGAACGGAATGCAGACTGTTCCGCGTTCTTTTTGGATGACTTCCAGCTTGCCTACCAATTCCTTGCGTTTTTCAAGGTCAAGCGTGCCTTCAGCCTGTTTCAAAATTTCGTTGAATTCCGCGTCAACCCAATGGGATTCATTCCACGCGACGGGCGTGCCGTCAGGATTGGCAGTGTAAGCAACGGAGAGAATCATCGGCGCGAGGGTGCGGTGTGACCACCAGGTAATGCCCATGTTGAAATCAGTCCAGCCTTCCCAATATTGGGAAGCGGGCATGGTTTTCAAGTTGATGGTAAATCCACCCGCAGCCGCGTCTTCTTTCAACGCTTGGGCATAAGCCATGGATTCGGGCCAATCGCTGGCGACAGCCAGTTCAACGGTCACGCCATCGGGATATCCTGCCGCGGCAAGCAATTCCTTCGACTTGGCGGTGTCAAATGGGTAGGGCGCGACATCCACAAATTCGGGGTTGGCTTGCGCGACATGGCTGTCATTGCCAAGCGTGCCTTGACCTTGCAGCGCGAGCGCGAGAATCTTTTCGCGATTATGGCAGTGCTTGAGAGCCTGAGAAACTTCAACCTTCGTCCACGGTTCCTGGTCGGCGCGCATACGCAGGACGCGGGTCGCGGCGGTGGGAGTTGCAACGATGGTGGAATCCTTGTCGTCTTTGAGAGCTTCCCAAATCGCAACGCTGGGTTCGATGATGGTGTCCACCTGTCCGCTCTGGTAAGCAGAAAGGTCAGCCGCGCGGTCTTCGCCAAGTTGAACCATAATGATTTCATCGAGGTAAGGCAACGGCTTGCCATCTGCGCCATTGCGCCAATAGTCTTTGCGGGCTTTGAGAACGCAGCGCTCACCCACCACATACTCTTCCATTGTGAATGCGCCTGTGCCAATTGGTTCTTTGGTCAGGTCGCCGCCGAAGGAAGCGGGGACGATGCCAGCGGGATATTGCGCGAGATGTTCAGGGATGAAAATGGACGGGGTTTTGAGTTTCAAAGTGATGGTGTAATCATCGGTCTTTTCAACGCCGCTCAAATCGAGGTAGCTCATCGCGCCAAACATGGAGGACTGAACGGATTCGGTCAGCCATTGTTTGAAGTTGAACATCACATCATCAGCGGTCAATTCCTGTCCGTTGCTGAATTTGATGCCCTTGCGCAGAACAAGCGTCCAGGTTAACAAATCAACACTGGCTTTCCAGCTTTCGAGCAAATACGGATGCGTCACGCCTTGCGGGTCGGTCTGGGTAAGGTATTCGACCACGTGGCGCCAAGGATGAGACGCGCTCACCAAAGAGAAAGTCGCGGGATTGTCCACGCGCTCGACGCGGGTCGCGCAGGTCAGGGTTCCACCGCGCTTGATTCCGCCAGCGGGGGCTTCTGTCGCAACCGGCGCGGCAGTCGCTTGAACTGCCTCAGTCGCAATGGCTGCCTCTTCTTTTGGCGCACAACCAGCCAGCATTTCAGCGCCGGCAAGTGTCAAACCTAACAATGTCGAGAAACGAAGAAAATCGCGGCGGGAGATTTTTCCTTCACGAAGATCCTGATTTGCTTTGGTAACGAGAGGGTGAATTTTCTTTTCCATTTTCCTTAACCTTTCTTAGTAGTTTATTTATGGTAGTCAGGGGTTCCGAATTGTCAATTCAGTGTTCTGAATCTGGTCAATATTTGGGCGGTCACCTCCTGGGGTGTATGTTTAATTTGTAAAAAGAAAAACCATCTGTTGACTTCGTAATCATAGCATCTAATATATTATTAGTCAATATCTGATATATCAGATTTGAAAAATATTGCACATTGATATATCTTGTGGTATATTTTCGTCGAATCAGGAGCAAAATCATGAACCCAGCGCACACGGACAAGACATCTAAAAGCCTAATATATAAAAAACTGCGAAGGTCCATTATCATGAGGCATCGAGATTCAGGAGAACGCCTAAACGTGGAAGCCATCGCGCAGGAATACAACACCAGCGTCACGCCTGTGCGCGATGCGTTACAAATGCTCAGTCATGAAGGCTTGGTCATCATCAAGCCGCGCTCCGGCTATTTTGTAAACAGCATCACGCTTAAACAATTAAGAGACTTGCTCGATATTCGCCGCACGCTGGAAATGTCAGCAGTAGAACGCGCGGCGCTGCGCGTCAGCGAAGAACAAATCCAGGAAATGAGAACCATCCATGCAGGGTATACCGGTGACGACGACGAATCGTACGACCGTTACACCGATGAAAACCGCCGCTTCCATTACCTGCTTGCAAAGGCAAGCGGCAACAACGAACTTGCAGATATGGTCGCAAGGCTGCACGACCAGCTCGCGCGATTTATGGTCATGCGCCGCGCAGGAAGGACAATGGAAGTCACCCACAAACTCATTGTTGATGCGCTACATTCGCACGATGCAGAAACAGCGCGGCAGGCATTGCTCGAAGATATAGACCGCGCGCACGAAGCGATTTTAGACAACATTATGGAAGATTCCAAAGACTGGCACCTATAAAAAATACAACCCACCCTGACATGCGTTTTCAACAGTCAGGGTTTATGATTTCAATTCTTATCTGGAGATAAAATGGATCTAAAAACTATCTTTGAAAACGTGATCGAAGGGGCAGTTCCAAGCGTGGAAGCAGGCGTAAAAGAAGCGCTGGCAGCAGGAATCGGCGCGGATGTCATCCTGCAAGACGCGCTCATTGCCGCAATGGACGAGGTCGGCAGGCGATATGAAGAAGGCGATATTTTCGTCCCTGAGATGTTGATTTCCGCGCGCGCCATGCAAGCCGGATTGAGCCTGCTCAAACCGCATCTTGTCGGCGGCATGAGCAAACCCGCTGGAAAAGTTGCCATTGGCACAGTCAAAGGCGACCTGCACGACATCGGCAAAAATCTTGTTGCCATGATGCTCGAAGGCGCGGGTTTTGAAATCCTCGACCTCGGCGTGGACGTAACACCCCAAGCGTTTGTAGACGCAGCGCATGAAGGCGCGCAAATTATCGGCATGTCTGCATTGCTGACAACCACCATGAGCAATATGGGCGTGACGGTCAAGGCGCTGCAAGAAGCCGGGTTACGCGACAAGGTGAAAGTTATCATCGGCGGCGCCCCCGTCACCCAGGAATTTGCCACCCAAATCGGCGCGGATGGTTTTGCCGCGGACGCATCGAGCGCAACCCGTATTGCCCGCGAGTTATTAGGGTAAACGAATTCAAGTCCGAAAAAAAAATGAAATACTTACAAGCCAGCGAATGCCATAATGGCGTAACGCTGGCTTGTGTTCTTAAAAAGATGCTAAAATAAAATCATCAATGATTTGGAGGTCACATGACTTTTGCAACTCGCACCGCACATCTTAAACCCGAAGGCGCATATCAAGTGTTGGCGCGCGCCACACAATTGGAAGCCGACGGGCGCGAAATCGTCCACCTTGAAATCGGACAGCCGGATTACGCCACCTTTGAAAACGTCAGCCGCGCGGGCATTGAGGCGATCCGCACCGGCAAGACGCGCTACACACCGCCCGCCGGGATGAGTCAACTGCGCGCGGCAATCGCCGCAGACAGCGGAAAGCGGCGTGGGATGGAATTCAGCGCGGAAGAGGTTGTCGTCAGCCCCGGCGGAAAGCCCAACCTATTCTTCCCTACGCTTGCGCTCATCGAACCCGGCGACGAGGTAATATATCCAAACCCGGGCTTCCCAACGTATGAAGCGATGATCAAAGTCGCGGGCGGAATTCCAGTGGCGGTTCCGCTATTAGAGGAAAATAGTTTTTCGTTCGACCTTAAAGTATTTGATAAGATGATCAACGAAAAAACAAAAATGATCATCATCAACTCACCCAGCAACCCAACCGGCGGCGTAATTCCGCTGGCGGATTTGAAACACATTGCCGCGCAGGCGCAAAAATTCAACTGCTGGGTGATGTCTGATGAAATCTACGCGCGCATTGTATACGATGATTTAAGCGCGCCTTCCATCGCGGCGCTGCCTGGCATGAAAGAACGCACCATCATTGTAGATGGATTCTCGAAAACATATTCCATGACCGGCTGGCGGCTTGGTTACGGTATTATGCCAAGTGAACTTGCCGCCCGCGTAGATTTACTGCTCACCCACTCCATCGGCTCCACCGCGCATTTTACGCAATTTGCAGGGCTGGAAGCGGTCACCGGCGAACAAGGCATGGTGGATGTCATGGTCACAGAATATCAGCGCCGCCGCAACATCATCGTGGATGGATTGAACGCGATTCCCGGCTTCACCTGCCAAAAGCCGGAAGGCGCATTCTATGTCTTCCCAAACATTCGCGGAACTGGCATGAGTTCAACTGACCTCGCCAACATGATTCTCGAAAAGGCTGGCGTAGCGCTGCTGCCCGGCTCTTCCTTTGGCGAATATGGAAACGGCTATTTAAGATTATCCTATGCCAATTCCATTGAAAACATCGAAAAAGGCTTGGAGAAAATACAAAAAGCCATAAAAACCGCGTAAGTAAAATAAACCGCGAGATTCACAAAAATCTCGCGGTACAAATTTGCAATTACAAAAA
>DZBA01000130.1 GCA_022729775.1 Anaerolinea thermophila
CATTTTCCGCGATGGGCGTATCTTTGACGCGCGCCGCGCCGTACTTGTCATAAAAACCTTTGGTCACGGCGTAGGTGCCGCCCCAAACGCCGACCTCTTCGCCGAGAATAAAAACAGCAGGGTCGCGATCCATTTCTTCCATTAAGGCTTGCGAGATTGCCTCGCGCATGGTTATCTTGGTCATTGTGATTCCTTGGGGGAGGTAGACACGTAAGCAAGTAAACAAGTAGACACGTAAATGTGTACTTGTTTACCTGTATACCTGTTTACTTATTCCGCATAAATATTCGTAAACAATTCCGACAATTCTGGTTCGGGACTCGCTTCCGCGAATTCCACTGCCTTTGCGACTTCTTCTTCCGCGCGGGATTCGATGTCATCCAACTGTTTGCGCGTAGCGATTTTTTTCTCCAATAGATATTTGTTGAAGATTCCAATCGGGTCGCTCTCTTGCCACTTCTTCACTTCTTCCTGTTTGCGGTAGCGTTCGGGGTCGCCCATTGAATGTCCGCGAAAACGGTAGGTATTGATTTCAAGCAAATATGGCTGACCTTCCTTGCGGACATAATTCATCGCTTCCTGCGCGGCTTCGTAAACCTTCATCACATCCATGCCTTCCACCGCACTGTTTTTCATTCCGTAGCCTTCGGCTTTCTGTCGGATTTCATCCACAGCAGACGCGCGTTCAACAGCCGTTCCCATGCCGTATTGATTGTTTTCGCAGACCCATAACACGCGCAAGCCCCATATCTTGGAAAGATTCAACGCCTCGTGAAAATATCCGATGTTGGTTGCGCCATCACCAAACATGCAAATCGTGACGTTGTCATTGCCCGCATATTGATCGCCCAACGCGAAACCAGACGCGATGGGGAGGTGTCCGCCGACGATGGCATGTCCGCCCCACATGTTCTTGGTGGTATCCGCCATGTGCATGGATCCGCCCTTGCCCTTCGACATACCCGTCGCCTTGCCGAGCAATTCCGCCATGACTTCGTTTGCGGAGATTCCGCAGTTGAGCGCCACGCCGTGGTCACGATACGCGGTGATGACTCTATCGCGCGGTTCACGCGCGGCAATCAATCCCGTTGATACGGCTTCCTGCCCGATGTAAAGGTGCATAAAGCCGCCAATCTTGCCAGCCTGATACAGTTCCGCGCCGCGTTCTTCCAGCCGGCGGATGAGTACCATTTGATAGTACAGGTCAATCATTTGTTCTTTTTTCATTCGCTATGCTCCATAAAATTAGTCAGGGAAGATAACACCAAATCTTCCTTAACGTGTCATATTTGCTAATCGAATCGGGGATTATATCAGATAAAAAAAGTCCAAAATAAAATTCGATAGACTTTGAGAGTAGTAGTTTTTGTCACAAAGTTGTTCCGTTTTTATCCCCGTTTGATTATTGGATGGCGTTTTTCTGTTTTGCGTTGCTTGCATTTGGATTGGCACTTAAAGGAATATAGGCTTTAAAAAATTAACGCGCTACCAATGTTCGTAGCGCACTAATTCTGTCAACGGTTTGCGTGTCTTAATGCCGGGCTCATCGGCAGGGTAACCAAGAGGGGTGAAGATGACCGGCTCAGCCTCATCTGGCAAACGCAGCGCCTTCCGCGCCGCTTCCACATTGAATGCGGCGACCCAGCAAGTACCCAAGCCTGCGTTTGCAGCGGCTAAAATCAAGTGATCAGCGACAATTGCCGCGTCAATCAAGCGGGCGTTGAAACGGTCACTTTCGCGCACCCAAGCCTGTGACGAAATTGCGCAAATGGCAATCACCAGCGGCGCTTGAACAAACCAGGGGCGGCGGTAGATTTTTCCAATCTCTTCTTCGCGCCCGGCAGTGCGCATCACCACAATTTGAAATGGCTGACGGTTTGCCGCGGTTGGCGCAAGGCGCGCCGCTTCCAAAACAATTTGCAATTTTTCATCTTCAACCGGGGCGGGAAGATACGCCCTCACACTGTAACGAGCAGCGATTAACTCTGAATATTCCATTTTATTCAAACTCGATGTCTATCTCTTCATCGTCTTTCCATTCTTCTGAACGCTCGAATTCAATATCCCCAAACAGCACATCCTGACGGGCAGAGATGCGATAGCGTTTGATCAGTTCCAGCATGGCGAGGAAGGTTACAACAATTTCAATGCGCGTGGATTTTTCTGTGATGAGTCCGCTAAAGGTCATGCGGTGAATATTTTTCATCGTCCGCGTGATGAATTCGATTTTCTCGCGGATGGTCACGCGCGGCGCGGCAATGATGGTTCCCAGCGATTCTTTTTGTTTGCCTTTCAAGAAGGCGGATTCAGCAGCCATAAGCAAACCTTCCAGCGTTAAGTTGGAAAGGTCGAGTTTTGCTTCCACTTTGGGGGGCGGCGCAACGCGCAAATGTGTGCGGAGATTATTTTCCTGGCGTTCCATCATCCAGTTCGCGATTTCTTTATAACGCTTATACAGCGTTAGCAATTCAACGAGTTCAACGCCGGGGTCTTCTTCGCCCGGCTCGCGCTCGATTGGGCGCGGCAGCAGCGCTTCGGATTTAATTTGTACCAGTTTTGCCGCAATCACAAGAAAGGATGAAATTTCATCGGGCTTCATTTGTTCAAGCCCGTGCAAATAGGACAGGTATTGATCGGTCACAGCCGCCAGCGAAATGGTGGTGACGTTTAACTCGGCGCGTTCGATCAGGTTTAGCAGCAGGTCAAGCGGACCCTCGTAAACGGGGGTTTGCACTTTATAACCCGTGATTTGATTTCCTAATAGGTTTTCCATAGCGCGCGAATTATACCAGTGTATAATCGCCCCCATGTCAAACCTAACTCACCTCGACGAACATGGGCGCGCGCGGATGGTGGATGTCGGCGCAAAGCCTGACACAGAACGAATTGCCATTGCGCGCGGAGAAATCCACATGAAACAGGCAACCTTTGATTTGATTCGCGCGGGCGGCGTCAAAAAAGGCGATGTATTAACCGTCGCGCAAATTGCAGGCATTAGCGCGGCAAAACGCACCTCAGAGTTAATTCCGCTTTGTCACCCGCTCTTCCTCTCGAAAGTGGATGTAGACCTCGCGCTCGATGAATCGCTTCCGGGCGTGGTCATCACTGCCACAGCAAAAACTACCGGCAAAACCGGCGTGGAGATGGAAGCCCTGACCGCTGTTTCTGTTGCCGCGCTGACCATTTATGATATGGCAAAAGCCGCCGAAAAAACAATGCGAATACAAAACATCCGTCTGGTTGAAAAACATGGCGGCGTATCCGGCGATATCGTAAATGAATGACCTTCCTTCACCTTCAAACCTTTTAACCTTTCAACCTTGAACCTTCACCCTATAACCCTATGAATCACATCAAACTTTTATTTTTTGCAACCATCCGTGACCGTGCCGGAGTCAAATCTATTGAAATGGATATCCCCGCAGAAATGACCATTCATGAATTGAAGGAAAAACTCGTCGGCGAATATCCCGCGCTGAAAGAATCCCTGCATTCTGTCTTGATGACCATCAACCGCGAATACGCATTCGATGAGGCGGTTGTTCCAAACAACGCGGAAATCGCGCTCTTTCCCCCAGTCAGCGGAGGATAATTTTGAATATGCAACCTGCCAATCTCCCCACCATTTTTTCAGTCACCGAAGATGAAATTGACCTGAACGACCTGCTTGCAAAAATCACGTTGACCTCCACCGGCGCAGCGGCGATTTTTACCGGCATGGTGCGCGGCGAAACCTCGCGCGGGGACGCGCACGTCACAGACTACCTTGAGTACGAAGCCTACATCCCAATGGCTGAGGAAAAAATGAAACAGGTCGCGGATGAGATTCGCGCAAAGTGGCCTATTGTAGAAGGTATTGCCGTTGTCCAACGCATTGGCAGGTTATATCCCAAAACGCCAACCACGTTAATTGCTTGCACCGCAGCGCACCGTGATACAGGCGTATTTGACGCGGCGCGATATGGCATTGACCGCTTAAAAGAAATTGTGCCAATCTGGAAAAAAGAAATCGGTCCCGATGGATCGGAATGGGTTGAGGGCGATTACATTCCAAAACCGGGCGAGTAAACCCATGCACCTCAAAACTTCGCGGCTTGTGCTTCGCAATTTCACAGACGCCGACCTTGATATATTTTGGAAATATCGTAACGACCCCGAAGTCGCAAAATATCAGGGCTGGAAAATCCCTTATCCGCGCGAAAAGGCGAAGGCGTTTATCGATTTGATTAAGAACGCCGGCGCGCCGCGTGTTGGCGAGTGGATTCAATATGCGGTCGCTTTGAAAGATACGAATGAAATAATTGGCGATTTGGGATGCCATGTCAAAAAAGCAGATTCGCGTCAGGCGGTGATCGGCTTCACTATTTCCTCTCCACATTGGCGAAAGGGATACGCAACCGAAATCATTCCTGCTCTCTTGCGCTACCTTTTTGTGGATTTGAAAATGCACCGCGTTGCCGCCGACTGCGATGTGGAAAATACGGCTTCCTACCGAACATTGGAGAAACTTGGCTTTCGCAGGGAAGCGCACTTCATCGAAAGTTTTTTGATTAATGGCGCATACACAAGCGAATACCATTATGGAATGTTGCAGCGCGAATGGTTCGAGATTTACGGGGAAAGGTAAAAAATAAGCGTGACGATTTTCGCAGTGCGGGGTTTTACATAAAGCCATATTTATTACTCAATGCTGGAGGAGCAATGCAGGAAAAAATCGTCATTACTGGGATGGGGACAGTTAATCCGCTTGGCTTGAATGTGAAAGAAACCTGGAGCAACGTTGTGAACGGCGTTTCAGGAGTTGGACCGATTACCATTTTTGATTCATCCCCTTTGCATGTGCATATCGCTGCGGAAGTAAAGAATTTCAAACCCGAAAATTTTATGGATGCAAAAGAGGCGCGCCGGCGCGACCGTTTTGAACAGTTCGCAGTTGCCGCCGCAAAAGAGGCGTTGCGGAATTCCGGATTGCAAGTCACTGAGAAAAACGCCCCGCGCATCGGCATTATCATCTCATCCGCAATTGGCGGTTTGCAATCGCTTCAAGACGCGGTATTGACCAATTACACCGAAGGACCGCGCCGCGTTAGTCCGTTCTTGATTCCCATGTTGATGGCAAATGGCGGCGCGGGCATGACCGCCATTGAATTTGGTATCAAGGGTCCTTGTTTTTCTGTGGCTTCTGCGTGCGCGTCCGGCTCAGACGGAATCGGCATGGCGTTGATGATGCTGCGTACTGGAATGATAGATGCCGCGCTTGCTGGCGCAGCCGAGGCAACGGTTACATCCGCGGGGGTTGCCGCGTTTGACCGTGTTGGGGCAATGTCGCGCCGTAATGATGATTACTCGATGACGCCGCAGCCTTTTGATAAAAACCGTGATGGGCTTGTGATGGGCGAGGGCGGCGCGGTGATTGTTTTGGAGCGCGAGTCTGATGCAAAGGCGCGCGGCGCGGTCATTCTTGCGGAACTTGCCGGGTATGGCGCGACTGCGGATGCTTATCATGTTACTGCGCCGCATGAATATGGCGAAGGCGGCGCGGCGGCAATTCGCATGGCGTTGATGTCTGCGCGGGCAAATATGGATGAAGTCGGTTATATCAACGCGCACGGCACCAGCACGCCGTTGAACGATCAAGCCGAGACGCGCGCGGTTAAAGCCGCGTTTGGCGAACTTGCATACAAGATCCCAATTTCGTCCACCAAATCCATGACGGGACACATGATGGGCGCAACCGGCGCGCTCGAAGCGATTTTCTGCGTGCAGGCAATCCGCGAGGGAATTCTCCCGCCGACCATTCACTATGAAACCCCCGACCCGGAATGCGACCTTGATTATGTGCCGAATAAGGCGCGTGAAGCGGATATATCGCTTGCCATTAGTAATGCTTTTGGCTTTGGCGGGCATAACGCGGTGCTGGCAGTTCGAAAATATGTTTAGAAATTCCTTGTATAATCAGAAAGTGCGTGCTATAATCCGCATTCGCGTTTCAGGAAATCAAAATCAGTAAGGATTACGAAAATGACAGACTTAATCAAGGCAGTTGAAACCAAAGCCAATGAAAAAATCCCGCAATTGAGCTCGGGTGATTCCGTCAGCGTACACGTCAAAATTAAGGAAGGCGACCGCGAACGTATTCAGGAGTTCAAAGGCACAGTGATCCGCACACGTAACAGCGGTAACAATGCCTCTATCACCGTGCGCCGCATGGCTGCCAACGGTGTCGGCGTCGAGCGTACTTTCCTGCTCCGCTCCCCGCGTATTGACAAAGTTGTTGTGGAACGCCATGGCAAAGTCCGCCGCGCGCAGTTGTACTTCATGCGCGAGCGCACTGGCAAAAGCGCCCGCCTCAAACAGAAATTCGACTAATCGGTTAGGGTTCTTAAAGACCCTAAAGGTCTTCAAGACCTTTAGGGTCTTTTTGTTTGGAGTTAACATGCAAAAACCATTGATTGGGATTACCACGCGCAATAACAAAGATGCAGATGCGCATCCGACCACTTCATTGCAGCACACTTATACACGGGCAGTCATACAGGCGGGGGGAATTCCGATTCTCATTCCCTCGATTTTAATTGAAGAAGATTTTCTTGATTTATATTCCAGCCTTGCGGGGATTCTTTTTTCCGGCGGCGGTGATATTTCTCTGCAATATTTTGAAGGTGCAGAGCATCCCCGTATCGGCGAAGTGGATTTGAACCGTGACTCTGTCGAGATCGGTTTGATGCGCGCCGCGCTTCATGATGGCAAGCCTGTGTTGGGAATTTGTCGCGGCGCGCAGGTGATGAATGTCGCGTTGGGCGGCACATTGTACACGCATCTATACGATCAGATTCCCGGCGCGCTCGATCATGCCTACCCCGGTGATTTGCGCCGCGCGCTTGTTCATTCTGTCAACGTAAATGAAGAGTCTCGCGCCGCTGAAATTTTTGGCGAGACTCTTTTGAGCGTAAATAGTTTGCACCACCAAGCCTTGAAGGACATTGCGCTGCCTTTGCGCGTTGTGGGGCGCGCGCCTGATGGCATTGTCGAAGTGGTTGAAATCCCGGAGCATCCGTACGCGGTTGCTGTGCAATGGCATCCTGAGTGGCTGACCGACCAACTTCCCACGCGGCGGTTATTCAAATCTTTTGTAGATGCCGCGGCGAGTAAGTAAATTCCGCGATGCGGTTGAAGATGACTGCTAACACAAATCCCATTGGCGTTTTTGATTCGGGCGTAGGCGGACTTTCTGTATTACGCGCCATGCGCGAGCAAATGCCGCATGAGCATGTGATTTATTTTGGCGACCAGGGGCATGTGCCTTATGGTCCGCGCTCGATGGCGGAGATACAAAAATTTTCCGAAGATATTACGCGCTTTTTGCTTGAACACAATTCAAAATTGATTGTGGTGGCTTGTAATACGGCTTCTGCGGCAGCGTTGAAATATTTGCGCGAGAAATTTCCCGCTGTCCCATTTGTGGGCATGGAACCTGCGGTGAAGCCTGCGGCGGAATCCACAAAGACGGGCAGGGTTGGCGTGCTGGCAACCCCCGCGACATTTCAAGGCGCGTTGTATGCTTCGGTGGTGGAGCGGTTTGGCGCGGGCGTGGAGTTGTTCCAGCATACTTGTCCCGGGCTTGTCAATCAAATTGAAAATGGGGAGTTAAACACGCGTTCTACGCGCGCAATTTTGGAAGACGCGCTTTATCCCATGCTTGAAAAAAATATTGACACCGTTGTGCTGGGATGTACGCACTATCCTTTTGTCATCCCGTTGATTCAAGACATCGCGGGAAAAAACGTCCGCGTAATTGACCCTGCTCCCGCGGTGGCGCGACAGGCGAAACGGCTGCTTGAATCTCGCGGACTTGTGAACACTGCGTCAGCATCCGGGGAGATTCGCTTCTTTACTTCCGGCGAGGCGCGCGCGATGAAATCTGCATTGCAAAAATTACTGGGTATTGATGGCGAAGTTGAAAAAGTGACGTGGTAAGAAAGTTACAGCGTTCGTTGACCCGCTGCCCATCACCGCACCAAGTTCCCGACACTTGCATCGCAATAACGGCACTTTTCATTGTGCTATAATTTGAATATGACACTCTTAGAAATCGCCCAAGAAATTGACTCGTTACCTCCCGAAGCGCAAAAACAGGTAGAGGATTTTATTGCATTTTTGAAAACGCGCTATAAGCCTGTACCCAAAAAGCGCGTAAAGAAGGGCAAACTTGAAGATGAGCCTTTTGTGGGCATGTGGAAAGACCGCGCGGATATGCGTGACAGTGTCAAGTGGGTGAGAGAAATGCGCCAAAGAGAATGGACTCGTTCATGAGTTTTGTGATTGTGGACACCGATATTTTGTGAGTTTGATCAAAAAATATCACTTGAGTCATGGATTGTTGTTTGCCGACGCTTTGATCGCTTCCACTGCGATTGCGAATAATATTTCTCTGGCAAGCAAAAATCAGCGGGACTACAGATTTATCTCTGGTTTGAATCTACTGCCGTATCCATACAAATAATAACAACATAAATCAGGGAGTCCATTCGTCATTGTGGATGGCAAACACCCACCCCCGCACGAAGTCCCCGACACTTGCACCGCACTGCGATTGGTGCAGTGCAGGTGGCAAAGCGAGCGGGGTGGGA
>DZBA01000131.1 GCA_022729775.1 Anaerolinea thermophila
TGCGCCTTCCTCCCCTTGATTCGAGTCAGGCTGCGCGGCTTCTTCTTGATATGGCGTTTCGATGCGCGTCAATGGCAGTTGATTTCCCGTCGGCTCGAATTCCACCCAACCGATATTGGGGAAGTACGCTTCTGCCCACGCGTGCGAATCGCGCAGCGTAACTTCGTAGCGCGCGCTGTCTGAATCGAACTCGCCTTGCGCAAAGCCAACCGCCATCCGCGCGGGGATTCCCAACGCGCGCAGCATCAACACTTCCGCGCTGGCGGTGTACATGCAAAACCCTTTTTTATTTTCAAACAACATCCAGATAAGCGGGTCTACATCACCGGGCAGCGTTTCTGTTAAGGTTGTCGTGTATGTAATTTCATTCCTTAAAAAAGCGGCGAGCGCCTCGGCTTTATCAAAAGGCGTGACGGCGTTCCGCGTGACGCTGTTTGCAAGTTCTGTGATTTGCGGCTCGATCTCGGCAGGGATTTGCAAATACGCATCCTTCACCCATTGCGGATACGCGACTCCCGCGCCGCGCAATTCGACTACACTTGGGTCTGCGACCAACGCGCGGATGTTGTACTTTTCCCCGGATGTGAGCGCGGTCTTTGCCTCCCAGCTGGAAATATCCCGCGCGGTAATGATCCAGCGGCTGGGCTGGTCTGTCCACACCGCTTCGGCGGGCGCGTATAACATCTCCTGCTGTGGAAAATGAAATGTGATGGAGAACCGCGCCTCATACCGGGTGGCTACATCTTGCAGCGCGGCAATGTCTGAATCGGGGTCGAAGGATTCGCGCGTTGTATTTTTATTTGACCATTGCCCGCCTTCATAATGGTTGTACGTCCTGCCGCGCCAGTAATATCGCGTTGACTTTGCGCGCGCGGAAAATTGCTGCACAAAGAATACCGGCGTTTCGCTGGTGGGGGCTTTTCTTCCAAGCCTGAGCGATGAGCCATAAAAATTTCCATCGGTTGCCGAGTTGTATGGCGAATCCAATGCGCGGGTTGCATTGGAAAATCTTTCGCGCAGAGGTTCCACCCATTCGTCCCAAGTCATGGCTGCCGCCCCGATGCTGTTCAGCGCGCCGGGCAACACCCACGCGAGAAAGACCGCGACGAGCGCCATCGTCCACGCGCTGCGCGAAAATTCCCAGCCAGCGTCGGATGAAAAAGAGACGCGGCTTTCCCTCCACTGTTCTTTGCGGGTGAGAAAATGCAAGCGACCCAGCAGCGCGAGCGCGAGCAATAAATAGAAAGCCAGCGCCCACATGCGGATGCCGCCTGTCGGGTCATAAACTTGTACGATTAGGATAAGCGCGCCAGCGGGTAATGTGGCGTGTAGAAACCTTCGATGACGCGCCCATTGATAGCCCATGTAAATCCCCATATTCCATGAGACGAGCGAAGCGAATGTGACGAAAAATAGCGCGTCGTATACCGGCTGGTTTGCCGCAAATATTCCTGTTGATTCGCGCAGGCGCGCAACGAGGTTGAACAAACCTTGATGCAGTGATTGATTGTCTTGAAGGGCGGTTATCAAGCGCGTGGGAATCAAAACCAAGCCGTAGAGAAAAGCAAGCAAAAAAGACGCGCGCGGAGAAAAAAAACTGTAGCCAATGGCAAGACCGAGAATGACCGCCCAAAGCCCAAGCGTTTGCGGGACATCGAGGTTTGAGACCCATTCTGTCACCGCCAGACGCGAGGTGGAAATTTGTATCAGCGCAACCACAAGCGCGGCGGATTGCCAATCCCAAGTGCGTTCTGGTTGCGCCTGATTTTTGTCCATAGTTTGTTTATTCGTGACATTCACCGCCGCACGAACATTCCAAGCCGCTGGCTTTTTCAAAAGATTCTTTGCCTTCGTTGTATGAAAAATAAATCAAGCCGAGCGCGCCAATACTGTCTATAAAGCCGAAGCCGGTGAGTTGATAGATAAAACTGGAGGCAAGCAAAATCAGCGACATATAAATGCAAACGAGCGTGCAGTTCGCGTCCGCAAGGATGGGCATGGAATTCAGTTCGCGCCCCACTTTGCGCTTGCCCATCACCAATGCCCACATGATCGCAATGGAGATGACGGAAATAATCACGCCGGGCAGCGTTGTCTCCGGCTTGTGTCCTACGATCAAATTATAAATTGCAGAAATGCCAAGCCCCACAGCGAGGATGTAAAACGCCGTGCCGGTAATCTTCAACGCGGTGATTTCGAATTGCGTGCGCGATGTGTCCGGGTTTTGGCGGATGCGAATTACCATTGCGACAATTCCCGCGCCGGACATGACCTCGATGAACGAGTCCACGCCAAAGCCGAAGAGGGTCAAGGCTTCATCGCTGATTCCAAAATAAATGGAAACCAACCCTTCGAGCAGGTTGTAGAAAACGGTAAAGAAGGCGAGCCAGAGCGCGTATTGCCAGTAAACATTTTGTTCGGTTTTTTCTGTAAAAGTGGTCATGTGTGATTCCTATACGATAATGTCAGATTTGCGAAACGTGGTCATCGCTTCGGCGGTGACGAACATCGAGCCAGCCGAGAGGACGATGTTACCATCTTGCGCGGCGTATTTCAGCGCGCGCTTGAACGCGGATTCGACGGGCTGCGCGGATTCAGATTCAATGCCGAGTTGATCCGCCAGCGCGGAGATTTGCTCCACTTCCAGCGCGCGCGGATGGTTTGCGCGGGTGACAATGAGTTTTTGAATCTTCGGCTTCATCTCCGCAAACATGCCCGCGAGGTTTTTATCCTCTGACGCGCCGAGGATGAGATAAACTTTTTTATCGGGGAAATAGGCGTCGAGCGTTTCACGCAATTTTTGAAAGGAATCTTGATTATGCGCGGAATCGAAAATCACAATGGGATTCATTCCCGCGACTTCAAAACGCGCGCGCCATTGGGCTTTTGCAAAACCTGCCCTGATTTGTTCGTCGCTGATTTCAAGTCCGCTGGCTTTGAGCGCGGCGTAAGCGGTGACGGCGTTCTCGATTTGATATGCGCCAAGCAGGGGAATTCTAAATTCTGAATTATGAATTATGAATTTTTGCCCGCTCAACGATGACTCAATAAAATTAAACTTTACATCACGTCCGACGAGGGTGAGCGCGGAGTTTCTTTCTTTGGCGATGCGTTCCAAGACTTGCAGGGCTTCATCCTGCTGCGGGGATGAAACGACAGGCGCGCCGTTTTTGATGATGCCCGCCTTCTCACCCGCGATCAACGCGAGGGTGTTTCCCAGCACGGCGGTATGGTCATAAGACAGGGAGGTGATGACAGAGACCTTCGGCGTGACGATGTTGGTCGCGTCTAATCTTCCGCCCAAGCCGACTTCGATGACTGCCGCGTTTACGCCATGTTTGGCAAATGCCATAAAGCCCAGCGCGGTGGTGATCTCAAATGTAGTCAGCATGGGAATTTTTGCCACGCGCGGCTGAATCTCTTCCACGAGTTGAATCATCTGCGCGTGGGTGATGGGCTGCCCGTTGATTCGAATCCGCTCGGTGTAATCCTCCAAATGCGGTGAGGTGTATAACCCGACTTTGTATCCCGCTGCTTGCAGCGCGGAAGCGCACAGCGCGGATGTCGAGCCTTTGCCTTTTGTCCCCGCAACGTGGATGATGGGATATTGATTCTGCGGGTTGCCCAACAGTTCCATCAGCGCAAACATGCGGTCGAGGTTAAAGTCCGCTTTGGCAAGTTCGGAGGAATGTTTGAGGCTGTAATCTACAAAAGAGTAGAGGTAATCGAGAGATTGGTTGTACGCGGTTTCTATGTCCATGAGGACGATTATAATAGACCAGTGGTTCCAAAGATTAGCGAATAAATCGCAATCTGAGTAATTACCCTAAATCAATGAAAATCAGGAGGATGATATGGAAAAAGAAATGATTGCAAAACTCTTCCAAAAGTTTGAAGAAGCGTGTTATTTGTACAACAATATGGAATGTTGGAGCGCGCGCGATTTGCAGGAAATATTGGGTTATACGGAATGGCGAAACTTTTTGAAAGTTATAGAGAAGGCAAAAATTGCCTGTGAAAATACGGGCGTTTCTGTGTCCATGACGGCGATTATAATAGACCAGTGGTTAAAAAGTGACCATCGAAATGCAATCTCTCCTATTTGAGATGATGCAATCTGCCGCAATCAGGGCACTTAAAAGTTTCGCTTTCAAACGTTGCGATATAGCCACAATAACATTCTATTGTTTTTTTGTTTCCAAGATTAGCTTCTATACAAAGAATAATATCAACAATATCATTTTGCAAAGTAAACCTGAATAATTTATAGTCGTTTCCAACAGCCACTTTTTCTTTTTCCATATCCGTTTTCTCTTGCCGCTTATTTTGATGGTGAGGCTCATCAAACTCTATTAAAATATTCTCGCACCGAAAGTCAAATATAAATTTATCCAATTTATATTGAAAGCCATGCAAATAACCTTTATTGACGCAATATTTCTGAAGCAGCCCCAAAATGGCGGTTTCATTTCTCGTTGAATATGATTTTCCAAGTTTATAAGATAATGCTAACCTTTTAATTAGATTGGCTGCGTCTTCATCTAACTTATAATCGTCTACAATCCTTACTGCGCCACTGCCAATGTTTACAGTACATTTTGCGTCCAAAATAAAGCCAGATTCAACCCCGTTATTTATAAGGTTTTTCGCTCTTATGATGAGTGTATTAAAATTTCTCCACTCTTTATAATTCACTTCTTGCTGTAGATTTCGCGCAGTTATCATGCCGCAATAATACTTTTCCCTTACCATTTTGTCAAGAATATGTTTTCAAACAAAATGGGCGATCTCAACAAGAAACTTGAACGCGGCGTAAGACCCGAAGCCTTGCCGCCCGCTGACGACGTTAAAAAAGTCCAGCGCAAACTCAGCAGCGACGCGAAGAAACTTATCAAAACCGCGAAGAAGAGAAAATAACCAGCGGGGAGATTGCTTCGTCGCTACGCTCTTCGCAATGACAATCCAAAATCGGAAATCCAAAATCGGAAATCTCCATGTCCATTCAATTGATTCAAAAATATTATGCTGAAGTTGACAAGATCAAACGCTATGGCGGATCGCTTAATGAGTCTTCGCTGCGGAAGGCGTTTCATGATTTGCTGGAACAATATGCGCGGGGGAAGAATTTGATGGTGGTGGCGGAAGTGGAGATGGCGTCCAAGCGCGGGACGCGCATCAGACCCGACGGGACGTTGAAAGACGCGCTGCGTCAGGATTGGGGGTATTGGGAATCCAAAGATGAGAAGGACATCCTCGACGATGAGATTAAATCCAAGTTCAATAAGGGTTATCCATCTTTTAACATTTTGTTCGAGGATACGCAAACTGCCGCGTTATTTCAGGGGGGCGAGGAAGTGTTGCGTGTTGCGTTTAGCGACGCGCAGGCGCTGGATTTGATCCTGACGCGCTTTGTCAGTTATGAGCCGAAGGAAGTTTCGGAGTTTCATAAAGCGATTGAGTTGTTTAGCGCGGAGGTGGGCGGTCTGGCGGAAGTTTTAAGAGAAGTTATCAGTAATCAGTTGTCAGTGAACAGTGAGTTCAGCGCGGCGTTATCAGAGTTTTTGGAGTTGGCGCAGAAGGCGATTAACCCGAAGATCGAGATGGCGGATGTGCGCGAGATGATTATCCAGCATGTGTTGACGGAAGATATTTTTATGCGCGTGTTCGATGAGGCGGAGTTCCACCGCGAGAATGTCATCGCGCGGAAACTGGCGGAAGTGGCGGGGACGTTTTACAAGGGCGAGACGAAGCGCAACATCCACGCCAAGATCGCGCCGTATTATGAGACCATCAACGCGCGGGCTTCGCAGATTTCCGACCATCACGAGAAGCAGAAATTTTTGAAGGCGTTGTACGAGAGTTTTTATAAGGCGTATAACCCCAAAGCGGCGGATAGACTCGGAATCGTTTATACGCCCGATGAGATTGTGCATTTTATGATTGAGAGCGCGAATCATTTGGTGGATAAACATTTTGGCAAATCGCTGTGGGATAAGGGCGTTGAAATTCTTGACCCTGCCACTGGCACGGGGACTTTCATCACGGAGTTGATCGAACTTTGCCCCGATAGATATTTGGATTACAAGTATGAGCATGAAATCCATTGCAACGAGGTTTCGATTTTGCCGTATTACATTGCCAATTTGAATATTGAATATACGTACAAGCAAAAGATGGGAACGTTCAAAGAGTTTGAGAATATCTGCTTTGTGGATACGCTCGATAATATGGGCTTTGAGCATACGGGCAAGCAGTTGAACTTCTTTGGAATCGTGGATGAGAATATTGAGCGTATTACAAGACAGAACAGCAAACCGATTATGGTGGTGATTGGGAATCCGCCGTATAACGCGAATCAGTTGAACGAGAACGAAAATAATAAGAACCGTGAATATCCCGAAATTGATAAGCGTATCAAGGATACTTACATCAAGCACAGTACGGCGCAGAAAACAAAACTTTATGACATGTATGCGCGTTTCTTGCGTTGGGCAAGTGACCGCTTGGACAAAGACGGAATTGTCGCTTTTATTTCCAACAACTCTTTTCTTGACGCGCGGACTTATGATGGTTTCCGAAAAGTTGTAGGGAAAGAGTTTAGCGAAATCTATGTTTTAGACATGAAAGGCAATGCCCACACAAGTGGAGAGCGCCGTCAACGTGAAGGTGGTAATGTTTTTAATGACCAAATTCGTGTTGGTGTTGCTATCTACTTTTTGGTAAAAAGGCAAGGCGCAAAAGGCTGTCATATTTATTACCAATCTGTTCCCGACCATATAAGCGGAGAAGAAAAAATTGATTATTTGCGAGGAAATAAATTAGAAGCGATTCGCTTTCAAAATGTCCATCCCGACAAAAAGTTCAATTGGATAAATTTATCTGAAGCCGATTCTGATTGGGACGATTTAATTCCATTGATTGACAAAGACGTGAAGAACGATAAATCAGTAACCGACGTGAAGTCAAAAGCAATTTTCAAGTTGTTTTCTCTGGGAGTGGCGACCAATCGGGATGAATGGGTTACAGATTTTGACGATACGAACTTGAAAAATAAAGTTAGATTCTTCATTGACTTGTTGAATTCTGAAAAGCAACGCTGGCTCAAAAGCAAAAAATCTCAAGATATTTCCGATTTTGTAGATAGAAAAATTAAATGGACATCAGAACTTGAAGGTTATTTGGAAAAAGACGTTGAACTGCGTTATAACAAAAAGCGAATTCGGAGAGCGATTTATCGTCCTTTTGTTCAACACTTTTTGTATTTTGACAAAACCATTATTCATAGACCATATCAACAGCCAGATATTTTTGGCATAGAAACCTCGTTTGAGAATCAAGTCATTTGCTTGTCAACTTATGACCGCCGAAATTTCTCGATACTGGCAAGCAAGTTTATACCTAACCTGAATTTATATGGCGATCCTACTCAATGTCTTCCGCTCTACCGTTATGCCGCGAGCCAGACTTCCGAAGTCTCCGAGACTTCGGAAGTCTCACGCACCGAGAACATCACCGATTGGGCGTTGAGTCAATTCAAGAAGAAATATGGCAAGCGTAAGTCGGAATTCAATTCCGACCTACAAAAACTTGACATTTTCCATTACGTGTACGCTGTCTTACATCATCCCGCATATCGGGCGAAGTATGAGATTAATTTGAAGCGGGAGTTTCCGAGGATTCCGTTTTATGAAGATTTTTTCAAATGGGCGGAATGGGGCAAACGTCTTATGGAGTTGCATTTGAATTATGAAAGCGTCGAACCGTTCAAGTTGGAGAGACTGGAGAAGAACTCCGAGTTCTCCAAGAACTCGGAGTTCTCAGCCGTGACGAAATTGATGGCGAGGAAAGAAAAAGGCGAAATCGAAATTGATTCCGTGACCACGTTGAAAGGCGTCCCTGCCGAAGCATGGGAATATCGGCTGGGGACATATTCCGCGCTGGAGTGG
Source organism: Anaerolinea thermophila (assembly GCA_022729775.1). GTDB lineage: Bacteria > Chloroflexota > Anaerolineae > Anaerolineales > Villigracilaceae > Villigracilis. The sequence goes on from DZBA01000131.1 coordinate 7,947, forward strand.
ATTCTGGAAAGATACAAAGAGAAGAAACCCAAAGACCCGACGATTGCGGAGAAGTTCAATACGTATCAGTTTGCCGAGTATAAAGAGTCCGTGATCGAGTTGTTGTCCCGCGTGTGTACGGTCAGCGTGGAGACCATGAAGATTGTCAAGGAAATGCCATGACCCAGACCTGACAGGTTTCACCGTGTAGCGAGTCGATTCGGATTCCGTGAATCAAAGTCATGCTGGTTGATTAAGGTTCTGTGGAAACCTGTCAGGTCTTTTACAAGGAACGCGTGATTGAGTTGTTGTCCCGCGTCCACGGTCAGCGTGGAGACGATGAAGATTGTTAAGGAAATGCCGTAATAGAGTTTGCAGGTTAGAAAGTTAAAACGTTTCAACCTGCAAACCTTCAAACATGTAAACTTGTAACCAAAATGCTATCCACCCTCACCATTCACCTTCACCTTCCCATGTGTTCCTCGCTCAAAGAAAAGCGCGGACGAATCAAGCCGCTTATGTCGCGTTTGCGCCGCGAATTCAATGTCTCCGTCGCCGAGATGGACTTACAAGATAAGTGGAGCGAAGCCGTCATCGGTTGTGCTATGATTGGCAACGACGCCGCATTCCTGCAATCTGCTTTGTCCACTGTTACAAAATGGGTCGAAGCAAATTGGTCGGATGGGGATGTGTGGAA
>DZBA01000132.1:0-3588 GCA_022729775.1 Anaerolinea thermophila
ATCACAGAGGTTCTTCGCTTTGCTCAGAACGACACTGCGTAAGGTGAGTTAATTAGAGAGCGTTTCTTAAGTTTTTGTCGCTTTCTTTTTGTACACGGATTTTCGCGGACGCTTTGCGCACGGAAAGGGCGGATTTTTTAAGGGCTTTTTCCGTGAAATTCAGTGTCGTCCGTGTACAAAAAAACAATTAAGAAATACTCTCTTAAAAAATTCCGCGCACAAAAAGCAGGAAGCCGACAATTGCAAGCGGAATGCCGATAATTGCGCCCACAATGGTCAGGCTGACAATCACGCCGACGAGCATCAAGACAATGCCAAGAATCAGCGCCACAAGCCTGCCAGTCATCTCGACAATGAGCGCGATCAATTTCCACAACGCCCAAAACGGCGTTAAATACCAGGGGATATGTTTTTTTGTTTCTGTTGTCATTCGTACCTCCGCTATATATACGCGGTTTCGCAAAAATAGTTTTTAATTTCCAAAAAGAAAGGCTATAATCCCTCCTCATGTCTACAAAATCAAAAAAATCCAAACCGATTATCGAAGTCGAGGAAGAAGATGAAGTCATCGAATCCCCCGACGAGTATGTCACTTTCAAAATCAGTTACTTTTACGCCGCACTGGTAGTGCTTGCCTTTGGCATTGGTAGTTTGGTCGGCTATGTTGCCGGCGGACGTAACGCGAAAACCACCATCATACAGCAACCAGTAGCGGCTGCCGCGCCCACTGCTGCGCCCCAGCCAGCTCCGAAGCCGGTCATCTATGACATCGAAACCGAAGGCTTCCCCAGTTTGGGACCTGCGGACGCGCCAATCACCATCGTCGAGTTCAGCGATTATCAATGCCCATTTTGCTACAAATGGCGCACACAGGTATATACTCAATTGATTAAAGAGTACCCGGACAAAATCCGTTTTGTCTATCGCAACTTCCCGCTCTCGTTTCATCAAAACGCGTTCATAGCCGCCGAAGCATCCCTATGCGCCGGCGACCAGAACCAGTATTGGGAATATCATGACGTCCTCTTTGAAAATTTTGAAACCTTGAACGACCAAAACGGCAGGGTGCTTGAACAAGCGGAGTACAACAAATTTGCCGAGAGTCTCAGCCTCGACATCCCCGCGTTTGAAAGCTGCATGACAAGCCGCAAATATAAGGAGTTCATCGAGAAGGATATGGAATATTCCGCTTCGCTTCCGCCAGATTACGCCAGCGGCGAACCGGAAGCCGCAGTCGGCGGCACGCCCACTTTCTTCATCAACGGAAACCGGCTTGGCGGCGCGTATCCCTTTGAATATTTCAAAGCGATTATTGACGCTGAACTGGCAAATAATTAAAGTCTGCACCCTAAAGATTTTTGAAATCTTTAGGGTTTTTTATTTGGGTGTGTTTCAAGTGAAATGAGAAATGACACGCGCCCTTTTCGTTTAGTGGTAATATAGGGCGGCTTGCCAAAACCACCTACTGAGAGAAAACTCATGAATAAATTTATTGCTGTTGCCGGAAATATCGGCGTGGGAAAATCCACGCTGGTTAGAATGTTGTGCGCCGAAATGGGCTGGGAACCGTTTTACGAACCCGTCGCCGAAAATCCCTACCTTGCCGATTTCTACCAGAATATGTCCGCGTGGGCGTTTCATTCGCAGGTCTTCTTTTTGACTCACCGCCTGCGCGCGCATTTTAATCTCATGCAGCACGCGTCGTCCGTTGTGCAGGATCGCAGCGTGTATGAGGATGCGGAAATCTTCGCGGAGAATCTCTTCCGCCAGGGGAACATGATCGAGCGCGATTATAAAACCTACCGCGAGTTATACGAGACCACCGCGCAATTTCTCCCGCCCCCCGATCTGGTCATCTACCTGCGCGCATCGGTGCCGACATTGATTCATCGCATCAATTCGCGCGGAAGAGATTACGAGCGCAAAATATCGCCCGAATACCTGCAAAACCTCAACGACTTATACGAATCATGGATTGAGAATTTCACCCTTTGCCCGGTGCTTGCCATCCCTGCTGATGATTTGGATTACGTCGCGCATCCCGGTCACCTGCGTTTGATTGTCTCGAAAGTGGACAAGAAACTATCGGGCAAAGAAGAAGTTGTCTTTGAAGCGGAAGAAGTTGCAAGAGCGGCGGAAGATTGAATTTGGTTTAAGGTTACAAGTTGCAGGTTGCAGGTGTAAGACCTTCAACCTTAAACCTGCAACCTTAAATTTATACTACGCCTTTCCCAGCACCATTGCCAGCAGCGCCATCCTCACATACAGACCATATTCCATCTGGCGGAAATACGCGGCGCGCGGATCATCATCAAAGTCGGGGCTGATTTCACCCACGCGCGGCAGCGGATGCATGACCGCCATTTCCTGTTTTGCGGCTTTCATAATTTCGGGGTCAATCACATACGCGCCCTTGACCTTTTCATAATCAGCGGGGTTTTCAAAACGCTCCTTCTGCACGCGAGTCACATATAAAATATCGGTTTCGGGTAAAACCTCGGTCAGCGTGGAAAACTCCGCCTGCGGGATGTTTTTCGCGGCGACTTCGTCCATCACCTCTTTGGGCATCCGCAAAATATCCGGCGAGACGTAATTCAATTTAATATTCGTAAAATTTGAAAGCAAACGCGCAAGTGAGTGAACGGTGCGTCCATATTTCAAATCACCGAGCATGGTCACAGTCAGGTTATCCAAACGCCCCAATTCTTCCATGATGGTGAAAGCGTCGAGCAGCGCCTGAGTAGGATGCTCGCCTACACCGTCGCCCGCGTTGATGACCGGTTTGCGCGCCGCCTTCGCCGCGATTGCCGCCGCGCCGGTTTCGTTGTGACGCAGGACAATCACGTCCGCGTAACATTCCAGCGTGCGAATCGTATCGGGCAACGATTCACCCTTTGACACGGACGAATATTTCACTTCGTTAATGGGGATGACCGAGCCGCCGAGTCTTTCCATTGCGGCGGTGAAAGATGACGATGTGCGCGTGGAAGGCTCGTAAAAAAGGTTTGCAAGAATCTTGCCTTTGAGCAGGTCAAATGTCCCAACGCGCTCGACCATGCCGCGCATTTCGTGGGCAACGCCGAAGATGTATTCCAAATCGTCATGGCTAAACTGCTTAACAGAGAGGATGTCTTTTCCGTACCAGTCGGCTTGTTTATTTTCACCGAAAGGCAGATGGGGATTAAGGGATGGGGTTGGCATAAGTTGGTCTCCTGGTCGAATATTTGATTAGTTTGGTAGTCGCGAGAGGTTGAGTCCCGTGGTATCACATAAAAAAAACCTGACAGGGAATCTGTCAGGTTAAAAGGGATAAAGAACGCGCTTTTGAAGTTGATAAAATAAGAGAAGGGAAAATGGCATTGTGTGTTCCTTTTGAATATCCAGATTATACAGCAACAATCCCAAAACGCAGAAAAAAAGTATCTTCCCGATATTTTGGGGATAGAATATCACCGTTCCGAAGGTTTCCTCGAATAGCGAGTTGAGCCATTCCAACCTTCGGAACGTTTCCCCTCTTTTTTGAGAAGGTACGAAAAAAAAGACGGATGGAGATTATCCATCCGTCAAACGTTTAGATATATGATTGTC
>DZBA01000132.1:3688-8617 GCA_022729775.1 Anaerolinea thermophila
AAAAAAAGACGGATGGAGATTATCCATCCGTCAAACGTTTAGATATATGATTGTCTTGCTACTGGGGAGGGAACGAAAGAACAGCAGCCTTCATTTCGTTTGGTGAACGTCTGGCTTTCAAGCCGGGCTTGTGCCAGTTATAGGCAAATCGTCCTTCCCAGTTCGTGCGCTTCAGGTGGTATATTTATCGCAGCCTCCTTTCGTTTGGTTACATATAGCATACAACAAAACAAAGCGGAATACATTAAAAAATCTTGACAAATTTGAAGGCGATGGTCTAGTCAAGTTTTTTTGGATATCTTCGTAACTACTCAGGGCAAGACCCTAAAGGTTTCTTTTGCTAACGAAAATGACCTTTTGACAGCGGATGCTTGCGAATTTCGACTTCAGTTTGCGAGAAAAACCTTTAGGGTCTGTATCTACAGCTGATTAGTTATTACCTATCTTCTCTCAATTTGAATCGGTTTTTTCCTCTTTCGGAGGCTGCGCCGCGTTTTCTTCGCGCATCAACTCATATACCTGCAAACAACCTCGGCAGCAAAAATTCATCAGTTTGCCGTCGAATTCTTTTGTTACGGCATATTTTATATTAAATATCGCGCCGCAATGGTCGCATTTGATTTGGTCTACCATAGCATCACCGGTCCTATAATCAATGAAGGAATGATGTTTGCGACTGCCAATCCGCGCAGGATGGTTTGAACTGCAAACAACATTAACAAAATCGCCGCAACGGATTGCAAACTTCCACGCAGTTTGGGGCTGATCAAATTCGCGGCAAGACCAAAGCCGACCAGCGTGGGAACTGTTCCCAAGCCGAAGGCAAGCATGGTCAACGCGCCGCCGAGCAAAGATTCAGCGCGCGCGGCGAGAATCAGCATCGCAAAGACAAGTCCGCAGGGGAGAAATCCCCACAGGATGCCGAGCATGAGCGTGGAAAAGAAACTGCGCTTGCCGAACAATTCGCGCATTTTCGTCATCGGCGTATTGCCGCCCGATAACGAGAGCAGGGTCGCTTCGATGGGAGGAAGAATGCCGAGCAAACTGAACGACACCAGCAGCATGACGATTCCCACCAGCACAGAGAACGCGCCCTGCCAGCCCATCATTCCGCCCGCCTGTGTGAGCAACGAACTTGCAAGTCCAATCACCGCGCCGAAGAACGTGTACGTGGTGATTCGCCCCAAATGCAGCGGAAGAAAATTTCGGATGCGAGTCCAAACGGTGATGGGCGTTCCATCTGCAGAGGTTTGCGCCGCCTGCCGCGCGGAATAAATCGCGACGATGCCGCCGCACATGCCGAGACAGTGACCAAAACTGCTGATCAATCCCGTTGTGAAGGCAAGAAAGATGTTGCTAAGCAACAGTTCCATTTACAGCCCCAAGTCAAAGAACACGGACTGAGTCTGTCCGCCGCGCGCGATAATCACTTCGATGCGCCACCAGCCGCGCATGGTGAATTGTCCCATCGCGCTGTATTTTCCATCCGCGATGAAATTCAGCGCGGGCTTGTTGGGCGGCATATACATTTCGGGCATGGTCAGGTCGAGCGTGACCTTTGCGTCGTTGATTGCTTTTCCACTTGCGTCTGTGAGCGTGACCGAAAACTCGGTGGGCTGTCTCATCGTTGGGGGATATGGATTGATCGTCAGCGCAACGTTAATATCGCCGACTTTTTGCGCAGCAGAATCTCCCGCGAACTTTTCCGCATCTGCCGCGGAAGGAAGTTCACCGCCCGCGCTCCCGCTGCCGCCATGCATCATCGCGGCGCGCCGCTGTCCCATTACAAATGCGCCCACAGCAAGCAGTGCAACGATCACAACGAAAATTATTGTCTTTTTGTTCATACCGATACTCCTTTGGGATGTTATATATAACATTTGTAGGGTATCACAAGCTGATTAAGCGTTGCATGAAAGAAATATAAAGAAATGTTAAAGATTGTCACCTGGGATTGCGAATCTCCCGATTTTGCCTCGAAAGTCAGGAGACTTTCGAATCCAGTGCGCAACATATAGTTGACTCGCGTACAATTTCGCCTATACTTGCCATATATTCTTGATGGAGGCACACATGACGACGAAATTCATCTGGTACGGACACGCCACCCTCGGACTTGAAACGGGCGGATTCAAATTGGTGATTGACCCCTTCTTCTCCGGGAATCCCGCCGCGACCATTTCCGCGCAGCAGGTCAAAGCGGACTACATCCTCGTCAGTCATGGACACAGTGATCATGTCGGCGATGGAATTGCAATTGCAAAACGCACGGATGCAACAGTCATTGCCAATTATGAAATTGCATCATGGTTTGGAAAACAAGGCATTGAAAAGACTCACGGTCAGCACCTCGGCGGCGGATTTAAGCACCCGTTTGGCTACCTGAAGTTGACGCTTGCGCTGCACGGCTCGGCGCTGCCCGACGGTTCGGATGGCGGAAATCCCTGCGGATTTTTGCTCACCACCAATGACGGAAAGAAAGCCTACTTCGCGCAGGATACGGGATTGTTCGGCGATATGAAATTAATCGGCGAAGAAGGTCTCGACCTCGCGGTCATTCCCATCGGCGATAATTACACCATGGGACCCGATGACGCCCTGCGCGCGGTGAAAATGCTCGCGCCGAAAGTGGTCATTCCCATCCACTACAATACATGGGATTTAATCACGCAAGATGCCGATGCTTGGGCAAAACGCGTCGAGAAGGAAACAAAAACAAAAGCGGTCATTTTGAAACCGGGGGAAAGTTTTTCATTCTAAAATCACGTAGCGCAGACTTAAGTCTGCGCTACAGTTTTTTTTACTTCTCTACGCTCAAGATGCCCCCCGCCGCGTTCATCTTCAACGTCCACTTGCTGCCCACTTCATATTGCTGAAAATCACTTATCGAAGCGGGGTGATAGGTCTCCTGCCCATCAGGTGTGGCGAAATAAACCGTCAACTCCTCCGCGTTCGTTCCAAGACGCTGGTCAGAGGTCAGGCTTGGCTGGTCGTACACGGGGAATGTGTCATTTCCATTCAACGTATAGGTTTGAATCGTCGTCCATTCATCCAATGTATAGTCGCAATATTCCGTGCTGTCGGTATAACACTCGCGGACAACTTCTGCAAAGCCGTTGCCCTGGTCAACAGTTTTATCTTCGCAAATTTCCTGGCTCTCTGTCTGGCATGAGATGTTATAAGCGCCAGCAGGCGCGCTTCCGCTTCGGTGGGTGTAATTCACAGGCTGCATTTCCTGAACAGGAATCGAAGTCTGCCACTCCACGCCGCTCACGGTGGCAGTCACCGATTTGGAAGGAAAGACGAATAAAGATAAAATCCCAAAGAGGCACAGCAACGCAAAGGCGATGATGCCTCCAATCAATAACCAATTTGTCTTTTTAAGCGGAGCTTCTACAGGCTTCTCCACCGGCGACTTGGACGCGGGTTTCGACAATAAAGGCGCGCCGCATTTTTTACATGACCGGCTTCCACCGCTGTTTTCCGTTCCGCAGTTTTCGCACAACACAGCCGGCAGCGGTTTGGGAGCAGCCTCTAACACCTTGCCTGCTTCGCGCGCCTTACCCTCTTTCAAATCTCCGCCGCACTGCGAGCATGTAACCGCGCTGCCGGGGTTGCGCGTTCCGCAAAATCCGCAGTGAATATCCGCGCCTGCTTTTGCCGCAGCAACTTTCTTTTCATCAGAAACAACCTGCTCATCTGCCGCGCGTTGAAATTTCACATTCTCCGGCTGGGGCGCGCCGCAGCTTTCACAGGTCTTCTTCGAGCCTTTATTCCTGCCATCGCAATTTGGGCAAACCCATTCGAGTTCTACAAAACGTTTCTTGTCATCTATCATTGTTCAATCTCCTTAATGGCGAAATAAGATTTCAAAAACCATGATGAATTTTTACCTGCGCGATTCTGGCTTCACAGTCTGGTTCTTTTCGCGGATTTAAATCCACCGCGTCCACCTCTGACCTCGAACCGGTCAGCGCCGCGAAAACGGATTCCACGCCCCGCGCCACGTTATACGGGTCATAGCCGCCTTCCAACACAAAGACGATTTTGCCGCCGCAATGTTCCTCCGCGAGCGCGATAATTTTGCGCGAAAGCGAAAAAAATCCGCGCGTCGAAAGTCCCAGCGAAGTCAGCGGATCGTTCCAATGCGCGTCGAAGCCCGCCGAGACGAGAATCAACTGCGGCTTGAAATGTTTGGCAAACGGCGTAAAGATTTCATCCGCCGCGCGAATGTAACTCTCATCGCCCGCGCCCGCAGAAAAAGGCACATTCACAATTCTCTTTTTCGCGTGAGGCGCGTCATCCACCCAGCCAGAGCCGGGATAAATCCCCCACTGATGCGCGGATAAAAAGGCGACGCGCTCATCATCCAAAAACGCGGCTTGCGTCCCGTTGCCGTGATGCGCGTCATAGTCCAAAATCATCACGCGCTCGAGACCGTTTGCAAGCGCGTCACGCGCGGCGATGGCAATGTTGTTGAAGATGCAAAATCCCATTGCGCGCTGCGGCTCGGCATGATGCCCCGGCGGGCGCACAATTGCAAAAGCATTCTTTGCATCGCCGTTTGTCACCGCCCGCGCGCAAGTCATCACCCCGCCTGCGGCAAGCAGCGCGTCATCATAAGATGCGCGCGTGACAAAGGTCGGCGCGTAATCTATGATGGCGTTCCCCTGTTCACGGCAGACTTCTTCCACGGCGCGAATCAATTGCGGCTGGTGAACGCGGGTCACTTCTTCATGCGTTGCGGGGATGGGATTTATTTTTTCCGCGCCAAAGGAATCCAAGATTGGCTCAAGCGCATCCAACCTGCCGGGACTTTCGGGGTGGTCGGGGTATTCATGCGCGCGCGAAGGGACATAGGTGTAAATGGTGTTCATGCTTAAATTATAGCCCGAAATTAAATGCAAAACCCACAAAGGAATTTGGCTC
>DZBA01000133.1 GCA_022729775.1 Anaerolinea thermophila
CAAATCCGTGTAGTCCGTGTACCAAATCACGGCAAATCCCAGAGAACCCTTTTAGCCTATCTTGCGCGGATAAAAAGATGGTATATAATTTTCACACTTCGAGACAGGAGAATCCTTTATGTCCATTGATGACGCAATTAAAAAAATGTCAGAAATCATTACTGCCGCATGTGGGGATGTGGAAATCAAAGCGGTAAAAATGTCCGATGAAGAAGCGCGGCTTTCCGTTTATGCCCCAGCAGCCGATATGCAAAAAGTCAAAGATGCCGCATTTCAGCCCGCACTCGATATGCTTAAAGATGAAGTGGATGTGCAGGTCTTTGTCTACGATAAAACCACGCCGCATTAAAAACAGCGGACTCCGCAATCTCTACTTGTCGTGAACAGAAGTAGAACTTCTGGACTCCTACATAAAAAAGGCGACCCGGAAATGGGTCGCCTTTTTTATGCGATGAGGGAAATTTATAAAGAAATATATTCCTTCAAACTATGTTCCACTGCATAGGCAGCCGCCTCTGCGCGGTTGTTGACATTCAACTTCGAGAGAATGCTGGAGACGTAATTCCGCACTGTGCCTTCACCGAGGAAGAGCGTCTTGGCAATTTCGCGGTTGGTCTTCCCTTCCGAAACGAGCAACAGCACGTGTTTTTCCTGCTGGCTGAGATGTGAAAACGCGGAAGCCTCTTCCTCTTTCACGGCGCGGCGCACTTCCTGAAATACGCGCTGAGTCACCGCCGGGTCGAGCAGCGCTTCGCCGCGCCCAACGGATTCAATCGCTTTGACCAGGTCATCGCTGCCGATTTGTTTTAGGATGTATCCCGACGCGCCCGCGCGAATCGCGGAGAATAGCATTTCATCTTCCGCATAGGAAGTGAGCATAATGACTTTGGTGTTGGGGAATTGCTCTACAATTTGCTCGCACGCTTCAATGCCCGAAGTGCCGGGCAGGCGAATATCCATCACTACCACATCGGGTTTCAATGCGGCAACCTGCTCCAGCGCTTCGCGCGCCGAGCTTGCTTCTCCCACTACCTCAAACTGCGGATGGCGTTCCAATAAAGACTTCAAACCAAGACGCACTACTTCATGGTCGTCTACAAGAATAATTCTTTGTTTTTTCATGCTGCCTCTCACAAATCCTAAAAGTTTCTTTGATATTATTTTACACTATTAAGATGTTCTACAATGTGCGCCAGACCGCGCTCGACCCACAGCTGCAAGGTCAGCCCGCCGCCTTGAATTTCATGCCAGCTTTCGCGCGACCAAGCCTCCTGCGGAATTTCGCGCAAGGTTCGGCACAGACTCGTTATGTCATCTAAAAATTCGACCAGAATTTTTTCGAGCGGCTCATCGGCTTTGTAATTTTCCTTTGCCCATTCATCCGCCTCGAAATTTCCAAATTTGGGCTGGTCTTCGCGCAGCGTTTGCAAAATTCGCGCGCCGTATACATTTTTTTGCACATCGCGCGTGTGCGCCGCAATTTGGTGCGCGTTCCACGCATCCCCTGTTTTGGCAAAAGGGTCTCTGGCGCGGCAGGCGTCACAAAATTCATGCGCGGCTTCTTCCATCCGCTCGATCATTTTTACGCGGTATCCAATCAACTCTTTCATTGTGCCTCCAAAATGGATAGTACATCTTTTACGATATTTGTAGAATTCTCGACAGCATATACGCGGACTCCATGCGGACTTAATTCTTCATCTGCGCGGCGGGATAATTCAACCAGCGCGGCTTTGCTGGAAAGATACGCGCCCGCGTTTTTCTTTAACCTTGAATTTGATTCAGCGCCCACCGTGACAATCACGCCCCGATTTTTTCCGCGCATCATCCGCCCCACCGATTGAATCATCAGGAACGCGCCGGTGAGGTTCACATCCAGCGCGCGATGCCAGTCCCATTCGTCCATATCCAACAACGGCGTAAGCGGCTCGACTTCCGCGTGGTAGATGAGCGCATCCACCGCGCCGAAGTCATCTTCCACCAAGTTGAGCGTTGCTTGCGCGCCGGCCTTTTTCGCCACATCCTCGATATAAGATTTTGCCCTGCCGCCTCGCGCGTTTATGCCTGACACCACATCGTCAACGTTGACAGGCGAGATGTCATTTGCCGCGACAATCGCGCCTTTTTCCGCGCACGCCTGCGCCAGTGCGCGCCCTGCGCCCTTTCCCGCGCCTGTGATGAGAATCACTTTATCTTTTAACATTTTGTTCCTTTTGCCTGTTGTTTCTAATTGCAAACAGGGACATCCTCTTTATTTCGATTTGCGTTCAATGGCAGGTTGAAATATGGCGAAGGATCATACGTGTTGTCAATTTCCAGTTCGTTCATAAAACTTCCGAAGTTGTCCTTCACAATGGAAATATGCAAATGCACGCCGACAGGGTTGTTTGGGTCACCGGAATAATTTCCCTGATACCCAAGCAGCGTCCCTGTTTCGACGTAGACTTCCGTTGTGCCTGGTGGGAACTGTTCGGAAATGAATGAAGCGCCATTCGCATCCGCGAGGTGCGTGTAGTATACCCAAATCTGACGCGCGGGTTTGAGCGGGTCTTCCGGTACGCGGACAATCACTGTGGATTTCCAATCTGCCTGCCGTGTAAGATATCCGGGATAAGCGGCATACACCGGCGTTACGCCGACATCTGTCCCCGCGAAAATGTCAATGCCCTGATGACGATGTCCGGGACGAAATGAATCATCCCAAATGAAGCCCGCCATCCCATCGGTTGGGAAAACAAAGGGCGCATCGCCGCAGCGCGCCCCGGCGGTCATCATCAACTCCGGGTGCGAAGATGGGTCTCGAAGCCATTGAATCACCTGCGCTGTGCGCGCGGAAGTGCGGCGAAAATTAAAGTACAGGTAAATCCCCGCTATCGCCAGCGCAAAGGGAATGAGAAACAAAATCAATTTTTTTGACATAAGCAAATTATACCTGTGGGAATGTGGAAATTCCGGTATGCAGGCAAAGGTTATCACCTCGGATTGCAAAATCTCCCGATTTTGCCTCGAAAGTCTGGAGACTTTCGAATCCGTTCCTGATATGTTTTGAGTGCGCACAAATTCCGCGCAGGTAGACATGTATCCTTATTTCCTTGTATACTTGCTTACTTATAGACTTAAAATAATGCTGGAGTAACCCTGTGCGTATCAAATTCTTTTTCTTTGTAATTCTTGCCCTTGCCTTGTTGACCTCATGCGGCGAAGAGCCGACCGAAATCGCGCCGCCTACCGCTGTCCCCACACATACCCCCATGCCCACAGCAACCGTAATCCCAACGCCATCCACGCCGCTTGCGATTTTGGTCTTGCCCGCAGACATGGAGAAAACTTCATCTGACCTGTATCAAAAGACTGTGTATGAACTCGCGCAGGCATCCGGGTTTCGTTTTCAAGTCCGCAACACGCTCAATGCAATGGACTTGACCGACCCAACGTTGAAGGTGGTCATTGTCCTGCCGCCTGACCCCGGCGTGATGACTTACGCATCCACCGCGCCAAACGTTCAATTCCTCGCGGTGGGAATCCAAAACCTGACGGCAGGCGGAAATGTCAGCGTGTTAGCCTCCACCGACCAAGTGGAACTCCCGTCTTTTCTTGCGGGCTATGTGCTGTCCATGCTTGTTGAAGAATATCATATTGGTATGATTATGCCAAAAGACAGCGCCGACGCACAGCGCGCTTTTTACGCATTCACCAACGGCAAAACTTATTACTGCGGATTGTGCCGCACGTTCTACCTTACTGATGTTGGCTATCCTCAATATGTCGAAGTTCCTGCGGATGAAAAAGCAGACCGTTACGGCGGCTACGCCCAGGTTTTGATCAACGACCGCGATGTGGACGCGCTTTATATTTATCCCACCTTGTCTGACCCGGACTTTCTCACCTATCTTGGGTCACAAGGCGTATACATGATTGGGACTTCCATGCCAGAGCCGCGCCCCGGCGGCTGGGTGATGACCATCAACGCGGACACGGTCAAAGCGATTCAAACCGCGTGGGCGCCATTGATCGCGGGGCAGGGCGGGCAAGCCATCCAATCTCCGCTGGGCATCTCGGATGTAGACGCAAGCATCCTCACGCCGGGCAAACTCCGCCTCGCGCAAAAACTTCTGGAGGATTTGCTCGCGGGAAGAATATTGACATCCAACCCATAAGCAAGCAAGTTAAAGAATAACGACGAGCGTCAGCCCGTCGTTATTCTTTAAGGAGGAGGAGAAAAGAAAATGCTATGCGTAAACCCGCACAGAATTCATGCGAGGAGCAATATATTGATTCCGCGTCAGCCATGCCAGCGACTTGTTCAACAACGCGTTTGGGCTGATGGTGGGGGAGAGGCGTTCATCTATGCCGGCGCAATAATATTCAGAGATTTCATCCGCGTTTGATTGCGGGGCAAGTAACAGCAGCGCGCCGTTTGTCGTCCGGCGGAGGTCGCGGCAGAGGGAGATGCGTTCCGCGCCGGGCAGGTCAAGGTCAACGATGATGAGCGCGGGCGCGAGCAATCGCGCGGCTTGCAGCGCGTGGCGCGGGGAGGTTTCATGAATCACGCAATAATTTTTCTGCTTGAAAAGAATATCCCAGACTGTGGTCGTTTTAATATCGCGTGAAATGAGCAAAACGATTTGCATATTGTTGTCTTTGGTTTTCCATGCAGTCATGCGAACTCTCCTTCAAATTTTGTATCTATCTATTGAGTAGTTCAAAATATCCAAAAAGGGTCTTGTAAAAAATCATTTTTTTTGTGTGCACGCAAAGGTTGCCACATGGGACTGCAAAATCTCCCGATTTTGCCTCGAAAGTCAGGAGACTTTCGAATCCACCCCTGACATGTTTTACATGCACACTTTTTTGGCAAGGAACTCCCTTCCCCATGATAAAATAGCCCCCATGCAACCATCCCTTGAAAAACTTAGAAAATTCTTTCGACTGGAACACGAAAACGGATATATAGATACCGCCATTATTGGCGGGCTTGCCAAGATGTTGGATTTTTGGGAAGGCGAGGCGCGTACCGATGGAATCGCTGAAGAAGTCATTCAGGCGGTGATTTCGCGCCTGCGCTCTTATGAGAAGCTCAGCCCCGAAGGGCGCGCGGAATCGCTTAAAGGTTTGTGGAAGCGCATCGCAGAGACGTACCCCGAAGCCGGGCAAAAACCGAAGACGCAGACCCCTGCTCCGCGCCCGCCACGTCAAGTGGAAAAAGAAACGCCAACCCCAAAGGTGGAATCCGCGCCCGCGCCGCGACCTGCTCCGCAGCAGCCCAAGCCGCGCCCTGTTCCGCCGCCGCGCTCTGAATCTTTTGCCGGCGCAAAGACCAGCCAAACGCCCGCCGCGCTCAACGCAGAGTTGACCGTTTTGAATGGCGTGGGAATCGCCAACGCAAAGTCGCTCGAGAAACTCGGCATGAAAACACTTGGCGATATGCTGTATTATTTTCCGCGCCGCTATGAAGATTACACCCAACTCAAACCCATCAAGTCTTTGATGTACGGCGAAGTGGTGACCATCATCGGCACAGTGCAAAGCGTTCACTCCCGCCCGATTAAGGGCGGCAAATCTTCGATGCAGGAAGTCATCATCAGCGACGGCACAGGCGCGCTGCGGCTTTCGTTTTTTAACAACCCCTGGTTAATTAACAAATTAAAGAGCGGCAGCGCCATTTCCGTTTCTGGAAAGATAGACCAATATCTTGGACGCTTGGTGATGAACGCGCCCGATTTTGAAGATATTGAAATGGAGAACCTGCACACCAACCGCATCGTTCCCATTTACTCCCTCACTGAAAACATTGCGCAAAAATGGCTGCGCAAACAAATGTCCCAAGTGACCTCGCATTGGGCGCCCGCAGTGGTGGACGCGCTGCCCGATTCGATTCGGCTTGCTGCGCGGCTGGTCTCGATTGGCGAAGCGCTCACGCAGATTCACTTTCCCAGCTCGCAAGACCGCCTTAAACTTGCGCGCGAGCGCCTCGGCTTCGACGAAATTTTCTATTTGCAAATGGGCGTGTTACAGCAAAAGCGTGATTGGAAATCGGTGGATGGAAGACGCTTCCCCGTTTCTGATGAGTGGATGCAGTCGCGCCTTGCGACTCTTCCCTTTGATTTAACGCCCGCGCAGCAGACCGCGCTCGCAGATATCCGCGCTGACCTTGACTCCGGCAAGCCGATGAATCGACTCGTGCAAGGCGATGTCGGCTCTGGCAAGACGGTGGTCGCCGCGCTTGGGACGAGCATCGTCATCGGCGCGGGCGCGCAGGCGGCAATCATGGCGCCGACCTCCATCCTCGCGGAGCAGCATCACCGCAGTTTTGTCAACCTGCTTGCGCGCGAAAGCGGCATCTTGAACGAAAGCGAAATCCGCTTATTGGTTGGCAGCACGCCCGAAAGCGAAAAGGAAGACATCCGACTTGGCTTGATGGATGGCACAATCAAAATCGTCATCGGCACGCACGCGCTCATTGAAGACCCGGTTGTTTTCAAAGACTTGCAGTTCATCGTCATTGATGAACAGCACCGCTTCGGCGTGGAGCAGCGCGCCGCGCTTCGCAACAAGGGGAGCAACCCGCACTTGTTGGTGATGACCGCCACGCCCATTCCGCGCTCACTGGCGCTGACCGTGTTCGGCGACCTCGATATTTCTGTCATTGACCAATTGCCGACGGGCAGGCAGCCAATCAACACCTATGTGCTTCGTCCGCAGGAACGCGAGCGCGCGTTCACCGTCATTCGCGGACAGGTTCAACATGGGAAGCAGGCATTCATCGTGTACCCGTTGATTGACGAAAGCGAAAAAATAGAAGCGCGCGCGGCAGTGGATGATTTTGAAAAACTTTCCCATGAAATTTTTGCCGATTTGAAACTGGGACTTTTGCACGGGCGCATGAAGCCCGCGGAAAAAGATGAAGTGATGACGAAGTTCCGCGATAAGGAATTCGACATTCTTGTTTCGACCACTGTCGTTGAAGTCGGCGTGGACGTGCCAAACTCCACCGTGATGCTGATCGAAGGCGCGGATAGATTCGGCTTGGCGCAGCTTCACCAACTGCGCGGAAGAGTCGGGCGCGGGTCTGATCAATCCTTCTGCTTGTTAATTCCCACCCGCGAAGACGCCGCCGAAAATGAACGCCTGCAAGCCATGTCCCAAACCAACAGCGGATTTGAACTCGCCGACCTCGACCTCAAGACGCGCGGTCCCGGCGAATTTCTCGGCACACGTCAGGCAGGCTTTGCCACCACGTTGAAGATGGCAAATATCACCGATGTTAAATTAATTGAAAAAGCGCGCGAACAGGCGCAATCCTTATTTGACCGCGACCCGTATCTCGAACAATCTGAACATGCCCTGCTCAAAGAAGCGTTTGAGAGATTTTGGGGCAAAGGAAAAGGAGACGTCAGTTAATGGTACGCGCATTGTTTCCCGGGACATTTGACCCCATTCATTATGGACATATTGATATTGCCACGCGCGCTTCGCGCCTCTTCGATGAAGTGGTCATGGCGGTATATGACAAGCCTTTGAAGTCGCTGATGTTTTCGCCTGAAGATCGTATTTCATTGGTCACCGAAGCGTTGAAAGACAACCCCAAAATTAGGGTCACAGGGTACAGCGGCTTGACGATAGATTTTGCCCGCAAAATTGACGCGCATGTCATTGTGCGCGGATTGCGCGTCTTTTCCGATTTCGAGTTCGAGTTTCGTATGGCGCTGGCGAATCAACGCTTGGCGAAGGATATCGAAACCGTCGCGCTCATCACCGCGGAACAACATACCTTCCTTTCATCTTCCACCGTGCGCGAGATTGCCCTGCTCAATGGTGATGTCTCCAGCATGGTTCCGCCGCATGTTAAAGAGGCGTTGCACATCAAAGTAATTAATATGGGAGAGCAATCCCCGCCGAACGCACTGCGCGATTAATTTGTGCTAGAATTAGGAAATCTTCAAACACAAAGGGCGCAACGCGCGAAAAACAGTTACACTTCTTTGTGACCTTTGTATACTTCGTGTTAAAAAATGAGCGCAAACTATGGACATCCTGCAACTGATTGACCGATTGGAAGAACTCTTCAACGACGCGAAAGCGGTTCCCTTCACGCATAATGTGGTGGTGGATGAAGACCGCATGTTGGAACTGATTGACCAGATGCGCATCGCCATCCCTGAAGAAGTGAAAAAAGCGCAGCAAATCACAGCCCAGCGCGACCGCGTGATGGCGCAGTCGCAGGAGGAAGCGAATCGAACGCTGCAACTCGCGCGCGAAAAATCCGAACAGATGATTCAAAAAGACATCATCGTACAGGAAGCGCAGCGCCGCGCCGATCAAATTCTCGCGCAAGCCCGCGCGGACGCGGAAGTCACGCGCACAGAGGCGGATAATTATGTCCTCGATACGTTGATGCAATTGCAGGATCAAATCTCGAAGATGAGCAATCAGGTTGGGAACGGCATCCGCGTGATACAGGATGAGCAGATGCGGAAGACGCCGCTCGCGGAAAAGAACGAAACAAAATAATATAAAACCTCCAAGTTCACGCTTGGAGGTTTTTCTTTGCTGAGTCAGGG
>DZBA01000003.1:0-7398 GCA_022729775.1 Anaerolinea thermophila
CAACGAATCCAACTCCTCATCGGAATAATAATAGATCGTCACGGTGCCGCCATTTTTGCCATGCTTTAACGCAACCTTCGTGCCGAGGCTGTTTTGCAGGCGGGTTTCCACGTCGCTGACATTGGCATTGCGAGATGGCTTCTTTGCTTTCGGCGGTTTTTGTCCGCTGAGTTTGCGAATCAACTCCTCAGTCTGGCGCACATTCAACGCGAGGTTCATAATCGTAATCAACGCAGAGGCTTGCGCCTTTTGCGTGGAAAGCGAAAGCAGCGCGCGCGCGTGACCTTCGGTAACTTTGCCATCCACCAACGCCTGCTTGACCGTATCCGCAACGCCGAGCAGCCGCAGCGTATTCGTCACAGTGACGCGATTTTTCCCCACGCGCCTCGCAACCGCTTCATGCGAGAGTCCGAACTCCTCCACAAGTTGACGATAGGCTTCAGCTTCTTCAATCGCGTTCAAGTCCGCGCGCTGCACGTTCTCGATGAGCGCGACTTCCAGCATTTCCTGATTGTTTGCCTGACGCAAAATGACAGGGACGGTTTTCAACCCCGCGCGCTGTGAAGCCTGCCAGCGACGCTCTCCCGCGATGAGCGTAAAAGTCCCATCCGATTGAGAGGTAACAATCAGCGGCTGGATGACTCCATGCTCGCGGATGGAAGCAGCCAAATCCGCGAGTTCTTCCTCTTTGAAATGATTGCGCGGCTGGCGCGGATTCGGCTTGATGGCGTCCACCGCGACTTGCTGCACGCCGCCTCCCCCGCCTGTATGTTGAACAGGTGAAGACTGCATCTTCCCGCCAGTGGGAATAAGCGCATCCAATCCCTTGCCAAGTCCTTTTCGTTGGGTCATGAGAAATTCCTTAAATTTTTTTACGGAATCCAGAAGTTCTACTTCTGGACTTGCTACTGGAAGCCCGCAAGTAAAACTTGCGGAGTCCTTTTACATCTTTACGCCATCACTTTTCAACAATTCTTTTGCCAGCGCTTCATAAGCCGCCGCGCCAACTGAGGTCGGCGCATATACAGAGATGGGCAAGCCATACGATGGCGCCTCGGCAAGGCGAATATTACGCGGAATAATGCTCTTGAATACCTGCTCTGGAAAGTGATTGTTGACTTCTGTCACGACATCGTTGGAAAGGTTGGTACGGTTGTCGAACATGGTCAACACAACGCCGCGCACGTTCAATTCCGGGAAGAGCAGCGAGCGCACGCGCTCGATGGTCTGCGTCAATTGACCCAACCCCTCCAGCGCGAGATATTCACACTGCACAGGGACAATCACGCCGCTGAGCGCCGCCATTAAACCGTTTACGGTTAATAAGCCAAGCGAAGGCGGACAATCTATCAAGATGTAATCATAACGGTCTGCAATTTGCAGCAAGGCTTTGCGTAAACGCGATTCGCGCGCGAGTTCGTCCACCAGTTCCACTTCCGCGCCGGCAAGCGAAGGCGAAGAAGGAAGCAGCGATAAATTCAAGCGCTCATTAAGCAAAACATACGAGGCAATACTTTCATCGCCGAGCAGCGCTTCATACGTTCCGCCTTCCACATTTAACTTATCCACGCCGAGACAGGATGTGGCATTGGCTTGCGGGTCGAGGTCCACTACCAACACGCGCTGTCCGAGCTGCGCGAGATATGCGCCAAGATTGATCGTGGTCGTGGTTTTTCCCACGCCGCCTTTTTGATTTACGAGCGTATAAATACGAGTCACTGAATGACCTCCATCAAACATTCTTCGATTTCTTTCAAGGTCGGGATTGCATCCAACCCCACGCGGAGGACAGACCGCGCCGCAAGTTGAGTCGCAAACCGCGCGGCTTCCCATGGGTCGCGGGTGGAATATAAACGGAAGAAAAACGCCGCCGCAAAAATATCGCCCGCGCCGGTGGAATCAATTTCATCCATCACAGGCGGACGGAAGCGGCGGCGGTCACCGTTCCAATGTAAGACCGCGCCCGCCGCGCCTTCTGTCACGCACAAAATCCGCGTGTGATGCGCCATCTCTTCCACAAGTTCCAAGTCTCGCGCCGCGTCTTCGACGCTTAAGATAACCGCGCCCGCGCGATTCAACGCGGCTTCATCCATCCACTTGCGCGGGGATACTTGACCTTGCGCGTCCCATTCGCGCATCCACCCCTGCGGCGTAAGCCCCAGCATCGAAGGGGATAATTTCTCCGCGAGCGATGCGTCCAATTCATTTGCAAGCGGCGCAAGATGAATCATGGTCGTGCTGCGCCATGCCTGCGGAATATGGTCGAGCAAAATCGGCGCGGCGCGGTGATGCAAAATTTGCTTGCGCCCGTCTTCTGTTTGGATGTTTTCAAATGTTGTGCTGTGTTCCGCTGCGACATTCACCAGCGGAATTCCAGCAAGCGCGTCGAGCGGCGCGTCGCCAGCGGATGACGTAACAATGCCAACGCGCAGCCCCATCGCGCGCGCGGTCAACGCGGAGTAAGCAGCTGTCCCGCCGAGGCGCTTTCCGCGCGGGGTGATGTCCACTGCGAGATGTCCAATCACAAGATAATCTATTGGTAGAAGGGGAGCAAGTTCAAGCATGGGAGAATTATATTACAGTTACATGAGCTTTCGAGTAAAATCGCCTCCATGTCTGAAGAAAAAGAATACCTTCCCAAAGTTGCCATGTCTATCGTTGCCCACCCTGACGACCAAGATTTTACAATTGCCGGCACGCTGGCAAAGTGGGTAAAAGCCGGGTGCAGGGTGATTTCAGTGTTAATCACCAGCGGTGACTCTGGTTCGAACGACATCACCAAAGGCGCGGAATATAAACCGGAACTGGCAAATCTGCGCGAGGCAGAGCAGCTTGCCGCGAATGAGATTCTTGGAATCAAGGAAACTATTTTCCTTCACTATCCTGATGGCGAACTGGTCGCGGATATGAAATTACGCAAAGACCTTACGCGCTTGATTCGAATCCACAAACCGGATGTAGTCGTGACGGGCGATCCCACCGCGCGGTTTTACGGCAACGGATACATCAACCACCCCGATCACCGCGCCGCCGCCGAAGCCGCGCTATATGCGGTCTTTCCTTCGGCTGGCACACGCCTCATCTTCACCGACCTGCTCGCAGCAGGGCTTGAGCCGCATAACGTTAAACGCTTCTACATGCACGGCGCGGAAAAATGCGATACATGGGTGGACATCGCCGAAACATTAGAAATCAAAATCGAAGCGCTGAAAAAACATATCAGCCAAAGCGATACGCATGATATAGACCAATGGATACGCGACTGGGCAAAAGAGGAAGGGCAGGAAAAAGGCTTGCCATGCGCTGAGGCTTACAGAGTGATGATCCTGCAAAAAGAGGAAGAACACGCATAATGGGTTTTACAACTTACAATTTTTTAGTTTACTTTTTGACGTTTTTCATCCTTTACTGGCTTGTTCCCAACCGCCAATGGAAGAATGCCCTGCTGCTTGCGGGCAGTTATGTTTTTTATGGCTGGCTGGCGGCATGGCATGTGGTTGTTATATTTCTCTCCACCACAGCGGATTATTTCCTCGCGTTGGGCATGGCGCGCTGGAAGGCAAAATCCGCGCTGCTGGTGTGGCTCGGCGTAATTCTCAATCTCAGCCTGTTGTTATTTTTCAAGTATTATTTTTTCTTCAACCTATCATTGGCAGAGACGTTAAACAACATCGGAATCGGCGGCGATATTTTTTTCATGCGCATCGCCCTGCCTCTTGGGCTTTCATTTTATCTCCTTAAAAAAATCGGCTACCTGATTGACGTTCATCGCGGAACATATAAACCCGCCCGCGATTTTATTGCTTTCGCCGCGTATGTTGCCTTCTTCCCACAGGTTTTATCCGGTCCCATTGACCGCCCGCAAAAACTCCTCAACCAATTATATGAGCCGCGCGCATGGAAGTCTGAAAACTTTCACAATGCGTGGAGGCTGTTGGTGATGGGATTTTTCAAAAAGATTGTAATTGCCAACACAGTCACTGCCATTGTTGGGCAAATCTTTGGGCTTGGCGAGCCATCCAAAGTATTGCTGCTTGTCGGCGGGCTTGGTTTCGCGCTGCAAATTCTCGCGGATTTTTCGTCCTACACCGACCTTTCGCGCGGATTTTCCTTCCTGCTTGGTTTTGAAACTACCGAAAATTTCAACCGCCCTTATCTTTCCCTCACCCCGGGAGAATTCTGGAATCGCTGGCATATCTCGCTTTCCTCCTGGCTGCGCGATTATATTTTCTTCCCGCTGCGCCGCATCCTATTAAAGAATAAAGACCGCGTGCCAGATGTTTTGATTCAATCCATCCCGCCGCTGGCGACCATGACCGTCAGCGGGCTATGGCACGGCGCAGGCTGGACGTTCACTCTATGGGGAATATATTACGGCGTGTTGATTGTTCTTTATCAACTCATTGGCATCCGCGGAGATTGGAAGCCTGACAACAAAGTGAAATTATTCCTCGGATGGCTTGTGATGTTTTCGCTGACCGTCTTTGGCTGGTTGATATTCAACGCGCCATCGCTCGATTGGCTGTGGAATGCGCTTGCAAATACGCCGCTCTACCGGAACTCAAACGAATTAATTGCAGCATTTGTCTTGCTGGTGATGATTGCCTTCTACGCCTCCCTGCTGGTCGTAAAAATGTTAATGGATCAATACGCCAAAGAATTCATCAGCCTCCATGCCGTTTACTATGCCTGCGTTACAATCGTAACCATCATCTTTATCAATTCGTCTTCGCCTGATTTTATTTACGTGCAATTCTAATGTCCTCACAAAACACTTTCGTCCGCTACCTGCTCATCCTTATGGTGTTGACTTTTGCCAGCAGCCTGTTCCTGCCGCGATATTACAACATCCCATATCCCAAACCGTTGGGGATGGAATTCGACCCGGTTATTAAAAAGAAACCCATTAACGCAATTTCAGAAGAAAAACCAAATGTTGTGTTAATTGGCGATTCGGTTCTCTTTGTCGGGGTGGATCATGAAAAGTTGCCACAATTACTTGGCGTCAAGACATATAGCATCGCGTACCCCGGCGCAGGCTCGTCAATATGGTATCTGGCGTTGAAAAATGTCGTGCTGGAAGCCGCGCACACGCCCAAATATGTAGTCATCGTCTTCCGCGATACGAAGCTAACCCTGCCCGCGCTGCACACCACAGGTCCATACTTCGAGGCGCTGGATGATTTCGCTGGGCGAAACGAGCCGCTGGTGACAAAACTCGCATATATCAACCAAATGAGTCCCATCGAAAAATTCGCGGAACAATACCTGCCAATATATAGCGCGCGCTGGGAAATTCGCCGCGCGTTGGATGCCCATGTCCGCTATACTGCGCCAGCTGCGCTGAACTGTCCCGCCCCCTGCGTCAACACCGCGCTAGACTCCGTCTTTGGCAAAAACACCATGGAAATCACTGCATTCAATCGCGGCGTTGAAAATCTATACGCGCCAGAATTCCTGAACTTTGAGAAGCAGGTCGAGAAATCCTTCCTCCCCCACATGATCCAACTGGCAGGAGAAAATGAAATCGAGCTGATCTTTGTCCGCACCAAGTCACTTGTATTTCCAGACCGCGCATCAGAGCCGCCGGCGCTTCGGCGTTACATTGAAACGCTAGGGCGATATCTGGGCGGATACGATCATGTCCATTTTATAGATTTTGCGCATGATGAACGGATGAAGCCCTCATACTTTGAAGACGAGGTACACTTCACGGCAGAAGGGAAGGAAATATTTACACAAATGCTTGCCGATGCATTGAAGTTGATAATCGCCCATTAATTCGTCAAAACAATGATGCAAATCCGCGCCCTGCTTCTGATAGTTTTGTGTTTCATCATGGCTTCCTGCCAATCACTCCCCGTTGATTTTGATTCCGCAAAACTCGGAACCATCGAACGCGACATCACATACTGCACCATGAACGGTGTTCCCCTCAAAATGGATGTGTATTATCCATCAACGCGCCAAGCGCAGTGGGCTGTGATCATCCACATTCATGGCGGAGGATGGATAAGCGGCTCAAAGGGAATTGATGAAATTGTAAACCCAGAGGCGTTACGCAAATCCGGCATCCTTCTCGCTACTGTAGATTATCGCCTCGCGCCTGAGCATAAATTCCCAGCCATGATCGAAGATGTCAAATGTGCTGTGCGTTACCTGCGCGCTCATGCCAGTGAATACAATATTGACCCGTTGCGCTTCGGCGCCATAGGTTCGAGCGCGGGCGGACATCTCGCGGCTTTATTGGGATTAACCGACGCAGCAGCGGGCTTTGACGTGGGCGAGTATCTTAAATATCCAAGCAACGTGCAAGCAGTTGTGGATTTATATGGACCAGCCAACCTTGCGCCGCCGCATACAAGACGATTATTTTTTGACCGCATGGAAGTATTTGGAACATACGACCAACATGATCCCATTTTTCTCCGCGCCAGCCCGGTTTATTATGCCGACACGGCATCGCCTCCCTTTTTAATTATCCAAGGACAATTCGATACTACGGTGCCGCCTTTACAATCACGGCTTCTTTTTGAAAGCCTGCAAAGAAAAGGCGTTCCCGCCGAGATGATCATCGTCAAGAACGCCGGTCACAACTTATTGCCCGTAGAAGGACAGACCATTCAACCATCCATCGAAGAATTGCGGGAGAAGATCATGGAGTTTTGGATGGCGCACCTAAAAAAGTAACCAGCCCATCATCGCAGCCGTTAAAGTCATGGTTACATTATCCACGTCTTTATAAGGCAGCGACTCGACTGCGGTAGAAACCAGCGCGATGACCGTCAAAGGGAGAAGATAGGAAGCAAATGGCGCGGGCAATACGTGAAATGTCACATATACCCATAACATCAGCGCGGAAAGAATCCAGCCGCCCACAAAGACGCTCACCAAGCCAGCTACAGATTTTTCCCTGCTCCACGGTAATTTTGGAGATCGAATCCGCCTGCCGAAAATATCCGCGATGCCGTCGCCGCCGCACATCATCATCAACGCAATAATGCCAACCGGGGAATTTTTCCAAAAGACAAGCGTCAGAATCACAAACATGATTCCGTAATACAAAGGTCCGCGCAAAATTTCCTTTGGGTCGCCGGTACGCGACATGGCATCTACAGACGCTTTATCTTTCAAAACTCCGAAACCAATCAGCGCAAACTGCACGGTAATGGCAAACGGAACAAGCGCGGCAAGCCAGCGCGCAGAAGGCACATTGTCGAACAGAAACCAGCACAGCACGAACAAAGGTCCCGTGCCGATGTGGATTAACTTGCGGCTGAGTTTGCTTTCGATCCAGCCGCGATGCGCGATGAAATCCATCATACGTAAAAAGGCAAGCGAAAGTACAAAGGTAACGACAAGAGCGATGAAGTTATTCAAGTGAAACTCCTAAAAGGG
>DZBA01000003.1:7498-11084 GCA_022729775.1 Anaerolinea thermophila
CTGAAAAGATATACGCCTATTTTATGCTAAAATCCATTTATGCGATTTGACGTTTTTACCCTCCTCCCCGAAGTCTTCCCATCCTATCTTGAAACCAGCATACTCAAACGCGCCCGCGAGCGCGGATTGATTGACGTGCATGTTCACAACATCCGCGATTATACGCGCGACAAGCATCACACAGCAGATGACGCGCCATACGGCGGCGGCGGCGGCATGGTGATGAAACCAGAACCTGTTTTTGAATCCATCGAATCTGTTTTAGGGTTATCCGCCAATACAGAAAACATCCCCATCATTTTACTGACCCCGCAGGGACGTGTCTTCAACCAAAGCATCGCCGATGAATTATCCAAACATCCGCGCATTTTTTTGTTATGCGGGCGCTACGAGGGAATTGATGAACGCATCCGCGAACACCTTGTCACCGATGAAATCTCCATTGGCGATTATGTGTTGACCGGCGGAGAGCTGCCCGCGCTCATTCTCATGGACGCGGTTTCACGCCTGCTTCCCGACGTGCTAGGCGACCCAACCGGCGCGCAGGATGATTCTCACGCAATGGGTCTGCTCGAATACCCGCACTATACCCGCCCGCCCGAATTTCGCGGCTGGAAAGTCCCCGACGTTTTGCTGACCGGCGCCCATGTCAAAATTGACAAATGGCGGCGAGAACAAGCGTTACTGCGAACCTTAAAGAAGCGTCCCGACATGCTGGAAAAAGCGGAATTGAGCAAGGAAGATTTAAAGTTTCTGGAAAATCTGAAATAAGACGCTATCCCTTTAGAGATTAGAATACCTCCGAGATTTTTGAAATCTCGGAGGTATTTTTTGTTTCTAAAATATACTGACAAGTTTGAGAAAATGTCAGTATATTTTGAAAAAAAAGTATTGATATTTTTGGAAAAATCTATGATGACTTTTCTTTTCCAATAGCAACGAGAATTTTTTGTAAATTTTCCTCAAACTTGTGTTTAATATCATATTCCCAAAGTCTTAAAATTTTCCAGCCATTTCTTTTTAATTCAGCATTTACGAATTTATCCCTTTTCCGATTTCCTTCTATTTTTGTTTTCCAGTAAGACGAATTTGCTTTAGGCATAACGCATCGCTTTGGGTGTCCATGCCAGAAATCGGAATCAATAAAGACAATTACTTTTTTACGTCGAAATACAATATCAGGCTTTCCAATAATTTTTGAAACATAAGCCGAAAAATAAATTTTCCTCTTTCTTAATGCTGTCATTATCATCCGCTCTGGCTTTGTGCCTGTTGAGCGAATATGTTGCATGTTTTTTCGTCTTTGTTCTTTGGTTAAATTATCCATTTTCAGGTACGGAAAAATCCATGTAGTAGGTTTCATCGTCAATCTTATAAAACCTAACATCTGTTCGTCCGTATCGCAATAAGTCATCTAGCATTACAGGTGCGCCATTTGGAATTCCCAAACGATTTCTAAAATATTCTCCCATTTGGCTGTTGCTTTGTGGAGTATGAATTGCTTTGCCATCGTCTTGCGCGCGCGAACACGTTAAAATTTTTTCATCGTCAGTCAGAACAGTAAATTGCACTGGTCTATTAGGAAAGAAATCTGATTTGGAGATACTGGAAGGCAACCTTATATATGCCTGATTATGTTCTCTGCCTGGACGTTGTCCCCAATTTAATCCAGAAGCCTGTGGAAGCCTTCCCTGCTTGTCTAAAAAAGTTAAGTTTACCGATGATAAGCCAATTAAACTGGCGTCACCTGAAACAGATGTTAAATCTTGTTGTTGAATGGACTCTTGTTCTCTCTTTACTCTTGAATAGCTTCGAGTGTTATACATTTGGACAATGTTTTCTGCTTGTATATTGTCACAATAAATTGTTTGAGGAATTAATTCTTGAAAATATTCCAAACCTTTTTGTGGATCTGCATCAGTCATTACTTCCCGTTGTTTTTTCCCAAATGCCGTTTGGGTATAGTTTGCCGAACCAACAAACCCACAAATTGGCTCATTGTCATCAAACCATGCATAAATCTTTGAATGAACTGGCGGCATTTCAGTTAAATAACTACATGAGAATAATCCGCTATACGATGTTTGAACAAGTTCCTGAAAACCTTTATGGTTAGTTTGGGAAAGTCCATCAATCGGGCTCATGCCTAAAATTAATTCGATTTGAACTTGATGATTATTTTCTTTCAGAGCTTCCAAATGTCGAACAGCCATCGCTGCTGTGGCATACCCCGAAACGATATACAACTTGTTCGCCCCCATTTCGGCAGGCTTAATAAGAACCTCATCAAACAAGTTTTTTGAAAGCATAGTTACTCCTTTGGTACTACGTAATGTTTCTGCTTTTCAAGTAATCGCTGAACATGTGTAATATTGGGTTCAGACGTCTGATATTCATTTCCTGCTAAACACTTTAATACAGCGTCAAAAATAACCTTTGCTCCTTGTGGAGGAACTGCCATACCAATTTGTTTTCTAACACTTTCCTTTGAGCCATGAAAAATAAAGTCGTCAGGAAATGTTTGTAACCTTGCCCGTTCTCGATTAGTTAAAGCACGATTCTCGCTCCAATGATAAACATGAGTACCGCCGCCACCACTGCCTGTAACTGTGTAGGCAGGTTTATCAGGGTCAAGTCGTTTATAAATTTGGCTTATCTTCGCTCCACGAACATTTAAGCGTAAATGTTCAGGAATATTGGCTGTAAAAGCATTTTCGCCAGGTTTTATGTGTTTCAATCGCTCAACTACTGTTTCAGATTGCTTAGTCAAATCATTGTTATATGCATCTTCCGATATTGGCGGGTTTTCAATCGCATTTCTGCTGGAAACATCAACATTTTTATAAGGTTCAGGTGAAGGAACTTGAAAATATTTACCTAAATCACTTCTAATACCAACAATAATTATTCTGTGTCGTGCTTGCGGAACACCATATTTTTCAAACTTATACAAATGCGGCGTAATGTTATAGCCAGCGTTTCTAAGTTCATCTAATATTTTTTCAAGTGCCTTCCCATCATTTGAATTTCGCAAGCCCCCAACATTTTCAGCTAAAAACCACTGGGGCTTAAAAATTTTTAGCGTCTTAACGCCATAGGCATACAATGGACCATAAACTCCATCTGTACCCTTTTGCTCTCCAACAACACTAAAATCATTACAAGGAAAGCCAAACGCTAAAGCGTCAATAGGTGAAATTTCCGCTAACTTCTCTATGTTAAGTTTACGAATGTCTTTACAAACAACAGATTTAGGATTTTCGGGGCAGATATTTTGTGTGTAAGTTTCGCAAGTGTCTTTATCGTAATCAGTAGACCATGCATGAGAGATAGAATAAGAAAACCCCTTGACTTTAAGTTTTGCGGACTTTGCGCCTAGCGCAATTCCGCCGGGTCCTGAAAATAATTCGCCTAAACGATAAGTAATATTTATCATATAGCCATTATACCCGACTTGCCGATAAGTGTACAAATGTTCTGTTTCGCGTTAGGTTTTCCCACCCTTTGCAATGCGCTATTAGCGTTCTATTCGCCAATTTCAACCTTTTCATTCAACAATGCGTCTGCGACATAAAACAGGACATAA
>DZBA01000003.1:11184-30310 GCA_022729775.1 Anaerolinea thermophila
GACATAAAACAGGACATAATATGGGTGTACTCATTCATACAAGCAAACCATCCTTATGTATGTTTTGAATTACAGGCATCACTGACGCTTGCCATTGAACTTCCTTGATAATCAGGCGGCTGACTGTAACATCATGTTCAAAGGAACATAGTCTCGATTTTTTCATCAGCCCTTTACACAAACCAGCCCCTTCAAATACGCGCCTTCAGGGAAGTGTAAACTGACGGGATGGTCTGCGCCCTGTGACAAATGCGCGATGATGGAAGCGTCCGCGCTTGCATCGAGCGCGGCAGAAGCGACAATTTTTTGGAAGAGCGCGGCATCCACGCCGCCGGAACAAGAGAAGGTGACGAGAATCCCGCCGCGCCGCAGCAACTTGAACGCCAGCAGGTTGATGTCTTTATACGCGCGCGAGGCTTTTTCCGCGTGGGCAGCGGTGGGAGCAAACTTCGGCGGGTCGAGAATGATCATATCGAAGGAACGATTCTCGTCGCGGAATTTTCTCAACAATTGAAAGACATCGCCTTCTATGGATGTATGGCATTCAGCGGGGAGATGATTTAGTTTTATATTTTCATCCAACAAAGACAAAGCATCCCCAGAGGAATCAACAGACAAAACAGATTTTGCGCCGTTTGCGAGCGCATGAATGGAAAATCCGCCGGTGTAGCAAAAACAATTCAACACATCGCGCTCTTTTGCCAACTGCCCCACCCAATGACGATTCTCGCGCTGGTCGAGGTAAAAGCCGGTTTTATGTCCAGCGGCGATGTTGACCTGAAAATTTAATTCATGCTCAGCAATACTTAAAACAGATTCAGGATTTCCGCGCAGGACTCCGACAGCAGGCTGCAAGCCCTCGAGCGCGCGCACATCGGCATCGGAACGTTCGTAGATATTTTGAACGCCAGTCTCTTCTATTAACAAATCCGCGATGGTTTGCTTCCAATATTCCGAGCCGGCAGTGAGTGATTGCAAAACAAGCGTGTCGTGATAACGGTCAACGATGAAGCCCGCCATGCCATCTGATTCGCCGTGCAGTAAACGGTAAGAGTCTGTTGTATGTTGCAAATTTAATGTCGCAAGCCGCAGGTCGAGCGCGGCGCGAATCTGCGCGCGGAAAAACTCCGCATCCACAGGCTCATCGCGGAAAGTCCAGACTCGCGCGCGAATTTGCGATTGGGGCGAGTAGGAGGCGCGCGCAAGGAAATCTCCCGCCGCGGAATATAAATCAACGGTGGCGCCCGGCGCGGGGTTTCCTTCCACCGATTGAATGGCGCTCGCAAACACCCAGGGGTGCCGGCGCAGTAGACTTTTTTCACGCGCAGAGTTGAGTATCAGTTTCATAGTTTGTGTATGTCGCCTTGAACAAAGTGAAGAGTCTTGATTGCCAAATTAGAGATTCCTCGCTTCGCTCGGAATGACAATTCCTATTCCCCTTTGAAAGGGCGAAATTTCTGCATCCATTTTTCCGCTTCGGGGAGTTGTACGAATCCATGTCGTTCATACAAACCTTTTGCGTCATCAGTAGCGAGCAGCCAGCGGCGCACTTCGATCAGGTCGGGATGGTTGAAGATGGTTTCGACCAGCCATTTACCCAATCCGCGCCCACGATAATCTTCGTGGATAACGACATCGCACAAGTACGCGGCAATCGAATAATCGGTGATGATGCGCGCAACGCCGATTTGTTTTACGCCATCATACACGCCGAATGTCAGCGAGTTGACAACGCCGAGTTCGGTCTTTTCGCGCGGACGGGTGTTTGCCCAATAGGTACGCGAAAGCAAGTCGCAGATGGCGTCCATGTCCAGCCGCGCGGGGTCGTTACTGATGGTGAATGAGTCACGACGGGTTTCGAGTATTTGTGCCATAAAGCGAGTTTATCACATCATGGTATCATCACACTATACGCGGCTTGGATTCTGAAATCCAAGTTTTTTTGCGGGATTTTACAATCCGCAAGCGAGATAACTTTTAGGAGACTTATGCTTAAACCGATTCGCTGGAAAACTTTTATCCCCGATTTTTTGAGAATTCAAGTCGGCTTTTTGATGTTTGGCGTTGCCATTGCCATGATGATTCGCGGCAGCCTCGGCACAAGCGCGTGGGCGGTTTTGGAAGTTGCGCTTTCCAAAATATTGAAAATCACACCCGGCACCATGACCGTCATCATGGGAGTTTTCGTTTTATCGGGCGCGTTGATTATGCGCGAGAAAATCGGCTGGGGAACGCTGGGAAATATCCTATCCATCGGTCCGTGGGAAGACCTTGCGCTGTGGCTGATTCCGCCGGTGGAAAATAACCTGCCGCTGCAAATTGCCATGTTGCTGGTCGCAATTTTGATGATGGGCATTGCAAGCGCGATTTATATCGGCGTGGATGCGGGCGCGGGTCCGCGCGATAGTCTCATGCTGGCAATCAAACGCACAACGGGATTAAGCCTGCGAATTGCGCGCGGCATCATCGAAGTAACCGTCGTGAGCATTGGCTGGCTGCTCGACGGTCCAGTGGGAATTGGCACGCTGGTCTTCGCGCTGCTGATCGGTCCTTCTGTGCAATGGGGATTCAAGATTCTCAACGTCCACCCACACGGACCCGAAGCGGAAGTTCCGCAAGCGCCGGAAGATTAAAGATTGTAAAATATCCACCATGAAATCCATAAAGTTGAACATGAAGGAAATTCACCTATGAAAGAATTGTTAAAGCAACTCACCCAAGCCTTTGGCACTTCGGGCTATGAAAGCGCGGTTCGAGATTTGATATTAAGCGAAATCAAACCGCTGGCAGATGAAGTCCGCGTGGATGCGCTGGGAAATCTCATCGCGCGAAAGAAGCCCACCAAAGCGGATAAAAGCGCGAAGCGCATCATGCTTGCCGCGCACATGGATGAAATCGGATTGATTGCAAGTCATATTGATAAAAATGGATTTGTCCGCTTTACAAATGTTGGCGGCGTGTTCGGCAGGTATACGTTGGGCGCGCGCGTCCGCTTCGCAAACGGAGTCAAGGGCGTGGTAGGGTACGACAACCTTGAAAGATTCCACGAAGCGCCGCCCATGAATAAAATGTATATTGACGTAGGCGCCGCAAGCAAAGAAGATTGCCCGGTAAAAGTCGGCGACGTTGCCGCATTCGAGCAGGCGTTTACAGATATGGGCGAAAGGCTTGTCGCCAAATCGCTGGATGACCGCGCGGGCGTAGCGGTTTTGATAGAAACGTTGCGGGCGATCAAATCCACGCCCAACGATTTATATTTTGTGTTCACAACGCAAGAAGAAGTGGGATCGCGCGGCGCAGGGGTTGCGGCTTACGGCGTCGAACCTGAGCTCGGAATTGCCGTAGACGTTACGCCCACAGGCGACACGCCCGCATCGCTCAAAATGGAAATGGAATTGGGGAAAGGTCCTTGCATTAAATTCCGCGATACGGGCATGTTATCCGACCCGCGCGTGATAGAGTGGATGATTCAAACCGCCGAAAAGTCGAAGATTCCCTATCAGCGCGAAGTGTTGCTGGCTGGCAGCACCGACGCGCGGGAGATGCAAATTTCGCGCGCAGGCGTGATAAGCGGCGCGGTATCCATCCCGTGCCGATATGTCCACTCCGCGTCCGAGATGGTGGACGTAAGCGATTTGCAAAACACGGTCAAATTGTTAACCGCGATGTTAAGCAAGCCCGTTCAAGTTAAGTAAACCATGTCATCTACCATTCTTGTCACCGGCGCCAGCGGATTTGTCGCGCTGCACACCATCATTCAAACTTTACGGCAGGGATATAAAGTCCGCGCAACGCTGCGGACTCCCGCGCGCGAAGCGGAAATCCGCGAGAGTATTTCAAAATTTGTCGAAGCAAAAGACAGTTTGGAATTTGTCACCGCCGATTTATTAACTGATTCCGGTTGGGATGAAGCCATGCGCGGAATCGAATACGCGCTGCACGTCGCTTCGCCGTTTCCCTTGTTTGAACCAAAACACGAAGACGAATTAATCCTGCCGGCTGTGCAAGGGACTTTGCGCGTCTTACGCGCCGCGCATCGGGCAAAGGTCAAGCGCGTGGTTGTTGTTTCATCAGTCGCGGCAGTGTACGCCGGTCACAATGGCGAGAACAGAACCTTCGACGAAAGCGACTGGTCAATCACCGCGAACAATATCGGCGCATACGCGAAAAGTAAAACACTGGCGGAACGCGCCGCATGGGATTTTATTCACAGCGCGGAAAACACAAACAAGATGGAAATGGTCGCCATCAATCCACCGTTGATTTTGGGTCCCATGCTCGACAAACAAACTCACACCTCCGTCGAGTTGATTCGCATCTTCATGCGCGGGGAAGTCCCCGGCGTGGCGAAACTTAAAATGGGAATTGTGGACGTGCGCGATGTCGCCTCCGCGCTGCTGGCGGGAATGGTCACGCCCGAAGCGGCAGGTCAGCGGTTTGTATGTCCCGCCGCGACAATCTGGTACAAAGAAATTGCGGAAATTTTACGCAAAGAATATTTCCCGCGCGGGTATCACAAAATTCCCAAAATCGAATTCCCCAATTTTGCGGTGAGGCTGCTGGCGTTGTTCGATAAAAAGGTCGCGGTCGTTGTGCGCGACTTGGATTGGGATTATGAACTCTCTGGCGAAAAAGCAAAATCCATCTTGAAATGGAATCCGCGCTCGAAGGAAGAGGCGATCCTTTCGATGGCAGAGAGTTTGATTGAATTAGGACTTCTATAAATTTTGGAGCAAATATGACTTACTTGGCAGATACATCCCGTTATCAATCCATGCGCTATAACCGCTGCGGGCGCAGCGGGTTGAAACTTCCCGCCGTCTCGCTTGGGCTATGGCACAACTTCGGCGGCGTGGATACGTTTAGCTCCAGCCGCGCAATGGCGCTCCGCGCGTTCGATCTGGGCATCACGCATTTTGACCTTGCCAACAATTATGGTCCGCCGCCCGGCTCCGCGGAAGAAACCTTCGGGCAAATCATGGAAAAAGATTTGCGCCCCTACCGCGACGAGTTGATTATCTCATCGAAGGCTGGCTATACCATGTGGGATGGTCCCTACGGCGATTGGGGCTCGCGCAAATATCTTGTCTCAAGCCTTGACCAAAGCCTCAAGCGCATGGGCTTGGAATATGTAGACCTGTTCTATCATCATCGCCCCGACCCGGAAACCCCGCTGGAAGAAACCATGTCCGCGCTGGATTACATTGTGCGAAGCGGACGCGCGCTCTATGTGGGCATCTCCAATTATCCTGCGGATAAAACCCGCGAAGCCGCGAAGATACTGCGTCAACTTGGCACGCCCTGTTTGATTCATCAACCGTCGTACAGCATGTTCAACCGCTGGGTGGAAGATGGTTTGCTCGACGCGCTAGATGAAGAAGGAATCGGCTGCATCCCATTCTCACCGCTCGCGCAAGGCTTACTCAGCGATAAATATCTCGGCGGCATTCCCGATGGCTCGCGCGCATCGAAGGCGCATGGCTTCCTCAAACCCGCGCACATCACCGAAGAAAAAATCAACAAGGTCAAGGCATTGAATGAAATAGCAAGTTCACGCGGACAGACTCTCGCGCAAATGGCGCTGGCGTGGATATTGCGGCGCGAAACCATCACCTCTGTTTTGATTGGCGCGAGCAACATCGCGCAAATCGAAGACGCGGTTGGAACATTGAAGCGGCTTGACTTTAGCGCGGCAGAACTCGAGAAAATCGAAACCATATTGAATTTATAAAGATGAAAAAGACGCATATCTATTTAATCAATCTTGGAATTTTCATCGTCGCTGCCGGGTTGATATTTTGGGGGTATCAGGGATTTTATAACCGCCTTTGGTCGGATGACTGGTGCTATGACCGAGATTTCAAATTCTTGGGAATCCCCAAAACCATTGGGTTATATTTCGCAACCGGGGAAGAGACCATTCGCGGCTGGCCCCTCGACCGCTACGCCATGACCGCGCTTTCGGGCATTGTATATCTTCCCGGCGTATTCGGCACGCAGATATTTACCGCCATCACCATCGCCATTTGGTTTGCCGTGATGTATTGGTCGCTCTCCAATCTGACAAAGTTAAACAGCATGGATGTTCCCAAAAATATTTTGGTCTTATTTTCGGGTCTCATCCTATACTATACGCTTTATATATCGCCTGACCGTTTTCAAATTCTATACTGGCGCTCGGGAGTCATCCCCTACAGTTACACGCTCATTTTTGGCTTGGTTTTGATTGGGTTGATTACAGGTCAAATGTTAAAGAAAGAGACCTCAAAACTTTACGCCATTCTCGCCGCGCTTGCGGGCTTGTTCGGCGGCGGTCTCTCTGAAATCGGCAGCGCGTTTTTGCTGGCAGGAATGACCCTGCTGCTGTTGA
The DNA here is from genome assembly GCA_022729775.1 of Anaerolinea thermophila. GTDB lineage: Bacteria > Chloroflexota > Anaerolineae > Anaerolineales > Villigracilaceae > Villigracilis. Next base: position 17,555 of record DZBA01000003.1, read on the forward strand.
CAGCATGGCTTTTCAAACGTCAAAAAAGAGAATGGGCGCAGCGCTCATTCTTCATCATCCAACTCGCGTGGATTTCCCTGTTCATTGCGTTTGCCGCGCTGATTCTCGCGCCATCCAATGCGGCGCGATATACCACCATGCAAGAAGGTCCCAACAACATCCTGCTTGTTCCTTCGTGGTCAATTCGCTCCGCGCTTTTTTTCATCACATATTCGTTGAAAGACCTGCCGCTGCCGCATGTTGTTATGTTTGCGCTTTTCATATCGCTGTCCATGCTGACGCGCGCGACCATGCAAAGTCAAATGGAACACAAACAAGCCGCGTGGCTGATTGGGCTTACTGTCCTCGTCGCCTTTTTGTTGATTGTCGCCATTCAAGCGCCGACCACTTACCTGTACAGCGCGCCGCCCGACCCGCGCGGACAATCGCTCTCGCGCTTTGTTATGACGGTGGGTATTGCATTAATCTCGTGGGCGTTGGGGAGTATATTCGCGCGGCTTGCCCCGGCAAAGTGGACGCTCGTCCCCGCGCTGATTCTCCTGCTCGGATATGGTTACACCGCGCGCGCAATTCGCATCACATTCAACGACTTGCCCGGTTTTATTCACCGCGCGCAAGTCTGGGATGAGCGCGAAAAAGAGATGCGTGCAGCTGAGATGCAAGGCGTCAAGCGCATGGAAGTCATCATGATTGACACGCATGAGATTGGCACGAAAGACCTGATGCGCTCACAAGACATGAATGGCAAATGGGTGCGCAGCTGCCCGGCGGGATATTACGGTATGGAAGCAATCAAGGCAAATGGCGTTAAATAAAAAATGTTAGAAATCGCGTCCAAATCTATAAAACTTTGGACGCGATTGAATCAGCAAACTCCAGGTTTATTCTTCATCCCCGCCAAATCTTAAATTCCGTCAACCCTGAATCTCCTATAAATTCGCGCACAATCGAATTTTTAGGAATTCGGTCTTTCTCCAACGGCTGAAACCATTCGAGGAAGGCGAGTAACCTGCGCGCTTCGATAAACTCCGGGGCGCGATGCTGCACTTGACGCAGCAGCGGTTCAGCGTACGGTTTGAGCGCGGCGAGTTCATACACCAGCGCAGAGTTGAACATCACGTCTGCATTTTCCTGATATGGGAAGATGTGCTTTTTCTCTCCGCGCCCGACGGAATCCCAGCGGGCGATGGTCTGCGTGGCGGAATATCCGCGCTCGCGCGCGTCGCGCACCATGCGGCGGATGAGGCGCGTATCAGTCGTGGAAACACGGTTGTGGCGGTCAAGGTTGAGCTGTGTCAGGGCGGAGATATAAATTCGGAAGGCTGAATCAGAAAGGTCGGCGGGGATCAAGCGCGGGTTCAAGCCATGAATCCCTTCAAGGATAAGCGGCTGCCCGTCTTTGAGCTGCATCAAATCACCGACTTCGCTTTTTCCTGTTTTGAAATTGTAGCGCGGAAGTTGAACTTGCTCACCATTCAATAATTTTTCAAGGTCTTGCGCGAGACGGTCTAAATCCAACGCTTCGAGCGATTCAAAATCGGGGTTGCCAAATTCGTCGAGCGGCGTCTTATCGCGGTCAATGAAATAATTGTCGAGTTCCAACGGAAAGGGAGAAATACCGCGCGCGAGAAGTTGAATTGCAAGGCGGCGCGACGACGTGGTCTTGCCTGATGACGAAGGTCCCGAAATGAGAATGATGCGCGAATGATTCTGTGAAATCTGCTGCGCAATATCGGCGATATGCTGTTCATGCAAGGCTTCGGAAACGAGGATAATTTCATCTGCGCGCCCGGCTTTGATGGCGTCGTTGAGCGCGCCGACGCTATCAATATTAAGGCGCGTGAGCAAGTTCCCATATTGGCGGAACATTTTGAGGAGTTTGGGATAATCGCGCATGGGTTCAAGTTTGGTGGGCGAATGGCGGCGCGTGAAGTGCAGCGTAAACCCGCCTTCTATTAATTTCAAATCGAACCAGCGCAAATAACCAGTGGAGGGAACCATATAACCGTGCATGTAATCCATGCGCCCGCCGATGGAATACAGCGTGAGGTAATCTTTATCACGATGCGAGAACAAGCGGACTTTATCTTCACAGCCAAGTTCTCGAAAATACTGAATGGCTTCTTGAATGGGAATCTGGCTGCGCTTGAATGGCAGGTCTTCGTTGACAATTTTATGAATGTGCGCTTTGAGCGCGTCTATATTTTTTTGCGTCAATAATTCGGGGGCGCTAATCTGGCAAAAAAATCCGCCTGATGAAACGGAATGGTCAATGGTAAGTTTTGCGTTAGGGAAAAGTTCGCCAAACGCAATTTCGAGCAAAAAAACCAATGACCGACGATAGATGCGCGCGCCGTCGGCTGTATCCATTGTGACGGGCGTGCAAAATGATTCAACCCCAATGGGGAAGGTCAATTCATGAATTTCGTTGTTGATGATCGCCGCAACAATCGGCGTTTTGAAGTCGTCCTTAACTACTTTAAGAAACTCCCCCACTTGCGCGCCACGCGGACCAGACAGCGTGCGCCCATCGGCAAGGTGAAGTTCGACTGTTGGGTTGGGTTGAACGATTTGAATTTGCATAAGAGAAGGTTACAGGTTTAAGGTTTAAGGCGGAAAGATGCAGGTTTGGATTTTAACTGTTGTAAAAGTTTTTCGGGTTGATGGTCATATTCTGTCAGCGGGATTTGTTTGTGAGTCAATGCCAGTAAAGTATTTGTGAACAGGTCATTTACAGGCGTGGGGATTCTGGTTTCCCTGCCTGCGCGAACAACCGCGCCATGCAGATAATCCACTTCGCTTTTGCCGCGTCCCGAATATAAGTCAATGTGGAAGGATGGCATTTTTGCGCCGCGTCCGCTGCCTGCCGCGCGCGCGAGTAACGGCTTGGAAATCCACAGCGGGAGTTTGGTTGCAAACGCCAGCGCTTTGACGGGCGTGCCGGGCAAGTCCACTATTTGAATATTTTGCGCCTTCATCACCGCGAGACACTCGCGCAGCATTTGAATTTCGAGCGCGTATAGATTCTTGTCGCTGAAAATTTCCGCAGCGGTCATGTTGAGAATTGCCGAAGCGGGATTCGCGATCAGGTTGGTCAACATCTTCGACCATTTCATGCTGTGCGGCTCGGGATACAAACGACATTTGAGGTACGCGTCATTGAACGCGGCGACGAGTCGCTCTGACAGCGGATGTCCTGCCGCGATGCCAACGCCGCGCAATTTTTCCAGCACGATGTCGCCCGCGCCGCGCCGCCCAATGGCGGTGGTCACTGTGCCGTAGATGACTTTTTCCGCGCCAAAAGACTCGGCAATCATTTGCTCATTTTGCACGCCATTCGATAGACATAAAATCGGCGGGATTCTTTCCGCGAAGGGTTTCATCCCCTCCAGCGCTGCGGGCGCGTCAAAGGATTTCAACGCAAACAAGGCAACGTCAAACGGACCAAACTTCAATGCTTCTTCCAGCGAAGGCGCGATGATGAAAGCGCGCGATTCGATGACAAAAGATTCGCGCGTTTTGCGCCTTGGGTCGAGAGTCAGGTCGAGCCGCAGACCGGACTCGCGCAGCAGCCCGACCATTTGCGGCTGCTCGACGAATACAACCTGATGCCCTGCAAGGATTAAAGAACCGCCAAAATATGTCCCAATTGCGCCCGCGCCAAAGATAAGAATTTTAAGGGGAGATGCCATTTGCTACTCCATTTGTAATCTATATAATACTATCCAGAATTTCTTTCCAGATTGCGTCAAGCCCCAATTGGGTAATCCACTTTTCGATATAAATCATATCGAGTTCATTCTTTCTTGCTCGAAGAATTGCCGCAATATCGCGGGCATGTTTTGGCTGTCCACTCAATCCTAAATATGAAAGTTTGTAGAGAATAAGGTCTTCTGGAGAATGGACATACACATTTCCAATCGGCATTCCATAATCAACCAAAACACGGCGTTCAAACGCGCTTTGACGAAGCATATCACCATCTCGCATCAAATATATATCGGCTTTTAGTCCGCTATATAAGTGAATAGCGCTAAGCGGAATATCTGCTCTTTCCTCTATCATGGCATCTAAAATAATATCGGCAGGGACAAGCATATCTCTTTTTTCAAGTTCTTTAGAGAATTTACCAATCGATTCGACAGGGAGGTTGATGACAATGTCGAGGTCTTGTGTTGCGCGAGGTTCGCCCCATGCCCACTCGGCAATTGCCCCACCAATCAAGTATTCAATGCCGGTTACCTTAAGTGCCTCAAGGATTAACTTAAGAAAGCCGGTAATATCCAATATTTGCGAGTCTTCGGTCATAAGGAATAGGATCGCTGTAACGCCAAGCGATTTGCCTCCTGTAAGGTTAGGCTGCAATGCTCTTGAAGAATACGATACGCAACAACATTACGCGCGGTATCGCTAATAACACATCCCTGTCGAAAACGTGCGGCAACAGACAAACGGTTGTAAATATCAATCTGGCGTTGATCAGTTTCAGCAACGCTTGCTTTTATTAATTTCTTAAAATCGGGTAACAAGTCGGGTTGTCCGTGCAAATAATAGCCGGGACGTCTCTTATCACGGCTATATTCCAATTTTTGACCTGCCATCCGGAAAGAGCGTTTGACAGAACGCATATCCCTGTAAAAGATATTTTTTTGCACAGGCAAGCCAAAACAGTTTTTTCCTAATGTGTGCTCCACTTTGGCAATTAACTGAATACCGGTTAGATAGCGTTCAGTCCATAAAATATGCAGGATCGCATTGCGACGGGCGGTAGCAAGGTTGCTTTGCATATTTTTAGAAGCCTTACCAAATGTCATATTTTTAATCTTCCTTCCAGTGCGCGCGGTCGTTGATTTTGTCAATCATCCAGCGGTGTTGATGCGGAAAATAAGTCAACTGCGCAAAAGAAGTATTTTCAAAGCGGAAGCGCACGCCCGCGTTATTTGCCTGCGGCGCAAGCCCCGTAACCGCGTGCATGAACTGGTTCAACAAGCCGCCATGTGAGACGATTAAATACCGCGCGGGGTTGCGCTTCAACAAACTGTGCAACGCCTGTCCCGCGCGGAGAAAGAGCTCCCAATCGCCTTCACCGTCGCCGCCGACAAAATCATAAGGCGTATAAAAAACCGGCTGCGGAAATTTCTGCCGCGCTTCCGAAGGAGTCAATCCCGCAAATTCGCCGTTATCACGCTCCAGCCATAGCGCGTCTGATTCGACTTCCGCGCCCAACTCGCGCCCAATGGTTTCCGCTGTTTCCAGCGCGCGCATAAGCGGACTGGTGAGAATCAAATCGAATCTCATTTCTTCGGTTTTCCAGCGTTTTGCCAGCGCGCGCGCCTGGGCGCGTCCAATCTCGGTCAACGGGTAATCGGCTTGTCCCTGCCAGCGCGCTTCGGCGTTGCCCACCGATTCGCCGTGACGCAGCAGTGTGATGTAAAAAGGTTGGGGTCTATTTTCCATCGGAGTATTTTCCCTTCACAATATATACCGGGCGGCGCTTGACTTCCTGAAAAATGTAACCGACATAAATACCAATAAAACCAAGTAACGCCATTAACATCCCGCCCACGATGAGAATGACGAACATCAACGAGCTCCAGCCCGGCGCAAGATTCGACGTTTGCCCCGTGACCCAAAACGAAAGCACATAGACCATCTCGGCTGCGGCGAGACAAAACAACAGCGCGCCAAAACTCAGCCCGACATATAAAGGCACAAGTGAAAATGAAAAAATCGCGTCCATCGCAAGGCGCGTCATTTTTGCCAGCGAATATTTCGAAACGCCGCTGATTCTTTCCGCCGGCTGGTATGGAAGGATGACGGTGTTGAACCCAATCCACGAGACCATGCCGCGCAAAAAGCGGTGATATTCCGGCATGGATTTGAGCGCCTCGACTGCGGGACGAGTCAACGCGCGGAAATCCGCCGCGCCGGGTAAAACGCGCGTGCCGCTGATGACGTTGATAAAACGATAGAATGCGCCCGAAGTCCACTTCTTGAACGACGCGGGCTGCGCTTCATCCATGCGTTGAGTCTGCACAAGGTCATATCCCTGCTCGATGAGATTCAACATCTGCGGAATCATCTCCGGCGGATGTTGACCGTCGCCATCCATGCTGATGACCACCTCGCCTTGCGCGGCGTCCATGCCGGCGCTGAGCGCGGCTTGATGTCCAAAGTTGCGCGAAAGCTGCGTGATGCAAACACGCCCGTCTTTTTCCGCCAGCGCGCGCAGGTCTTTCATAGTCCCATCGGATGAGCCATCGTCCACGTAATAAAATTTAATCTCATGCGGCAGGGAATCCACCACCGCGCAAATTCGCGCGTGGGTTTGCTCAACAACGCCTTCTTCGTTATACACGGGTAGTACGATTGCAACCTGCAAGATATTGCCTCGTTATCTTATACAAAGCGCGTCGAAAACCGAAGCGCGGTTATATTCCGCTGGCTCGTCGCGCAAATCTTTATATTGGGTACACAGGCTTCTAAATGTGGCTGCGTCAATTCTAACCAGATTTGCAAGCCGTTTCGCGCTTTTCACATCGCCGACATTGACATAGGATTCCAGCGCGGGCAGCCACTCCGAAAGGTCGCGCGGCTCAAGCCCAAGCGCGATGGCTTCATCCGCGAGTTTTGCGCCTGCTTGCCAGTCATTCATCTGCCGCGCAAAATCCATCTTTTGATAATAGTAACACCAACCGCGCGGGGGTTCATCCCCAAAAACTTCACGCGGAGGAATTGCCTGCGCAGGCGAATCTTGAATCAAATCCACATTGGAATAACGCGCGATCAGGCTGACATCCACGCGCTCGTTGATCGCCTGCTCGAAACGCTTTCCATCTAAAACATGCACACACGAATACGGCGACGGCTGCGCAATGACAATGGATTTTCCATAATCGCGCTTGACCTTGATGGTTCCGCGCACAATACGGTCATCCTGTTCGCCGCGCGCAAGGTCGAGCCATACATCGCTGAACATAATTTGCCCGGCAAGTTTGACTTCGGGGTCTGCGGGATGGTAGATCATATTCGCGGGCGCCCACACTTCATATTCTTCTGCGAGCGCATACCCGCCGGGGAGTGAAACGATGAGATTCGTCCCGTCTTCGATTTGCGGCGCGCGCCACGTCAACTGCCACCACATCTCGCGCTCGGCTTTCCAAAATGCGCGGTAATAATTCGCGCTGAAAAATTGCGTCATCACGCCGGAAAGAATCAGGAAGCTTAGCAACACCCAGCGCAGCTGACCTTTGACCGCGTAGAAAATAATTCCGCCCATGAATAAGACCGCGCCAAAAATAGATTGATAAGTGTAGCGATCCCATTGAAAACCAAAGACCACGTTACGTCCCGCCGCGACAACGGGAAGCGTGGTGATGGCGATAATCAACGCGCCGAGGATCAACCAATCCCGCGCAGATTCATCTTCTGCGGATTGTGGTTTCCCTGCGAGGAAATAATATCCCGCCGCGAGGATCAACGCCGCAAACGCAACCGCGACAGCCCCGCCCATCTCTTTATAAATCGCCTGATTCCAAAATTGATAGAGCGGAACTCCCCACGCGAAGATGGAGGTTTCAATCAAATCTTTTCCGTATTCAAACACAAGGCTGACAAACCCGTGCAGGGATGTGTATTCACCGGCGATATTTTCCACGCTGGTGGATTTACGAAGCGCTTTGAAGATAAACAACCGCCAATACAAAAACGACGCCATGAAAAACAAGTAAGGCAGCGCGTTCACAAAAGCGGACTTGAATGCCTGCATCCATTTTTTGCTTTGTCGGTGAAAGAGATACAGAAGCAGCAACATGCGCACAACTTCAATGCCCACCAGCGCTTCATAGATCATCATATAAAACGCGCTTAATAACGCCGCAAAAACGGTCAATACAATTTTGGATGAAAGTTTTTGTGCCTTGACCGCATTGACCGTCAACGCAAGTGAGAGCAAAACCGCCGCGTAAGAAAGCACCAGCTGCTTGGCGGTCAACGCGTTGGGCTGCTGAAAATATCCCGGGTAGACAACGAACAAAAGCGTGATGAAGGTTGTCTCCATTTTGCGCTCGCCCCATAAACTGCGCAACAGCCACAAGCAAGCCAGCGCAGAAGACAGTTTCACCAGCAAGACATAGACCTGCCAGCGCAGCGGAGAAACGCCCGCCAGCCAAAAATCAAACGCATAGAGCCAGCCGTCAAAAGGACGGTCAATGCGGAAGATGCTTAACATACCTTCCGCGCCAAGCGCTTGCGACGTCCACACCAGATACCAGTCATCGCGGTAAAAACCGAGCTGGGTCATCATCACGCCATAAGTCAACAGCGTGGTCAAGGTGATGGCTAATATCGAAAAAAATAATTCGCGGCGGGAATTCATCAAAATTTGAACTCCATGATCGCGTCAATCACCTGTTCGAGGTCGTTGTTGGTCAGCGCGTTGTGGAAAGGCAGGCGCACAAGTTGATCGCTGATTTTTTCTGTCACAGGGCAATCGCCTTCTCTGCCGCCAAATTCGCGTCCCATGTCTGAAAGGTGAAGCGGCAAATAATGGAAGACACTGTACATCCCGCGCTCGCGCAAGAACATGATGAATTTTTGTCGTATCTCCAGATCGGGCATGAGCATGTAGAACATGTGATATGCCTGCTCGGTATATTCGGGAATGGTCGGCAATTTCACGCCGTTCTTTTGCGCCCAATCTTTCAGCGCGGAGTTGTACATCTCCCACACGTGTTTGCGGTGACTTTGAATTTTTTCGCGCTGCTCAAACTGTCCATATAAATACGCGGCGAGCATATCAGAAGGAAGATACGACGAGCCGATGTCCACCCACGTATATTTATCCACTTGACCGCGGAAGAAGCGCGAGCGGTTCGTCCCCTTCTCGCGGATGATCTCCGCGCGCTCCGCCAAATTCGCGTCATTGATCAGCAGCGCGCCGCCTTCTCCGCACGAGAAGTTTTTCGTCTCATGGAATGATTGCGTTGCCAGCGCGCCAAACGTGCCGAGGTATTTTCCCTTGTATTTTCCAAACAAACCATGCGCGTTATCTTCCACAACTTGAATTTTGTGGCGGGTTGCAATGTCCATAATGACATCCATTTCACAACCCACGCCCGCGTAATGCACGGGGACAATCGCCTTCGTGCGCGGAGTGATCGCGGCTTCGAGTTTGGACTCATCGAGGTTGAGCGTGTCGGGGCGCACATCCACAAAGACGGGTTTCGCGCCGCGCAAGACAAAGGCGTTGACCGTCGAGACAAATGTGAAATCGGGGATGATGACTTCATCGCCGGGTTGGATGCCCAGCAATATCGCGGACATTTCCAGCGCGTGCGTGCAGGATGTGGTCAGCAGGACTTTCTTTACGCCGAGTTGTTCCTGTAACAGCGCATGACATTTTTTCGTAAACGCGCCATCGCCTGAAATCTGGGCATTGGCGATTGCCTGTTGCATATATTCAAATTCATTTCCAACAGTGACGGGTTTGTTAAAATCTACTTTGATCATTATTTTTTCCTGATTTAAATCATCGCGGAGTCCGCAATCTCTACCTGCCGACATGCAGAAGTAAAACTTCTGGGTGTCTTTTTGTACACGGATTTCGTATCTTCTCAATATTTCGGGGTTAAAGATAGACCGTCCCGAAGGTTTCCTCGAAAAATCAGTTGAGCCACTCAAACCTTCGGGACGTTACCTCTATTTTTTGAGATGATACCGGATTTCACGGAAAATACGGAAAAAATGACTTTTTAACTCACCTTACGCACTTTAAGCGTGTCACCCTGAGCGGAGCGAAGGGTCTCCTAGATAATTGTAGAGGTTCTTCGCTGCGCTCAGAACGACACTGCGTAAGGTGAGTTTTTAAGAAAGGCTTTTTCCGTGAAAATCAGTGTCGTCCGTGTTGTCCGTGTCAAAAACAGGGAGTTAAGATGACAGATTCTCCAAAATCACATCACACACTCGCCGCGCTTTGTCTTCGTCGAAGTGTTCATCATTGAACAGGTTGATCACTTCACCTGCGAGAGATTCTGCGCGCGGGGCATAGCCCTCTGCCATAATGCCAGCCAGCGAAGCATAATGTGAACTGGCAAATAAATCCGCGTCGAAAATGGACTTCAGGATTTTGGCTTTGTTCTTTACGCGAATATTAAACCGCCATGTTTGATACTTCGGCGGCAGTTGAATTTCCTTCGGCAGGCTGGCTTCGTAAATATGATTCAATGCTGCGCGGCGCGCAAGTGAATCTTTTTTCTTTGCCTCAATTTGCAAAGAATAATCATACCATGCGGGAAAAGGCGGGTCAATTTGCAGCCAGTCGCTATCGTGATAGACAAACTTCCCGCGCTTTTGAATTGCTACTTTATATTGTTTTTCGATTTCGTCGTGTGCCTCAGGTGTAAAAGGCAGGCTGGCAGATTTATAAGTCATATCTCCGCGCAGGAAGGCATACCCGCCAAAGTCAAGTTCCACAATCTTGGCGTAGCCCGTGCTGTACAAGGTCACATCTGCGGGCGTATCCAGCGGCATCACGTTTGGGATGCACAGACAGCGGTCATCCACGATCATCAAATCGGGCGCGGATTCTTTCGCGGCGGAGAAAAACTCGCGCGGCGTGGATTCTTCGCCGTAGGTATGCGCGTACAGCAGTCCGCCAAATTTGCGCGCGCGGATCAAATCCAAAGTTTGATTTAAATCCGCGTGCAGATCATCCCCGATATCCACAAACTGAAATGGGACTCGCGCCTTGAGGAATGTGATCGGCACAATGGGGCAAATGTTCGCGGGCAGAATCCACGGGCGCGAATCCGCGCGAGAGGTCAGGACGTTATATAAAATTGCCGAAGCGCGCGGGGCTAGGATGGGTTTGGGAGAGGGCAAATTGGACATGGAGTTACAGTAACAATATCTATTGCATTGCCCTTCGCATTTGCTCCAATCCCTGTTGAAGCAGCGCGCGCGAAGTGCCAAAGTTAATGCGCACATGACCTTCGCCGTCTTTTCCAAAAATCTTTCCATTACTCAACGCGACCTTTGCGCGTTTCAAGAAAAATTCATACGGGTCAGCGATGTCTGTCTGCGTAAAGTCCAGCCAGCCAAGATAAGTTGCGTCGGGAATCGTGGTGCGGACAGCGGGCATATATTGGGTAACGTAATCAACCAAAAAATCGCGGTTGCCCGTCAGGTGGCGTTTCAAATCTTTTAGCCAACCGTCGCACTTACCGGAGAACGCGGTCTGCGCGGCGAACAATCCCATGCTGCTGACGTGCAGAGTCATACGGCTGACTTCCTGCTCATAACGTTTGCGTAAGTCTTCGTTGGGAATAATCGCAAATCCGCAAAATAAACCGGGGACATTAAAGGTCTTGGAAGGCGCAATCAAAGTGATGACGCGCTTTTCGATTTCGCGCGATAATTTTGCCATTGGGGTAAACTTATTTTCATCCAGCAGCAACTCTGAATGGATTTCATCCGAAACAATGAGAACATCATTCTCGATACAAATCTCAGCCATCTTCATTAAATCTTTACGCGAGAAAATCATCCCCAGCGGATTATGCGGGTTGCACAAGAGGAACATGCCCGCCTTCTTTGCCTGCTTTGCAAAAATATCCCAATCTATTTCATAGCGAAGAATATTCCCATCTACGCGCTTGACCAAAGGCGCATTCAACAGCGGAACGCGCGCATAGTTTTTGATTTCATAAAACATATTGTAGACCGGGGTTTGAATCAGCGCGCCTTTCTTGGGCGTGCAGGCGATGTTCGCCGCAGCTGTAAATCCGCTGACAATGCCGGTAGTGGCAACCACCGCGTCAGGCTTGACCTTCCATTTATAGAGCGAATCCATCCGCGCGGCAACGGTCTCTTTCAACGCCGGCGAAGCCATTTCATATCCAAGCACGCCATGTTCAACCGCCTTGTGCAAGGTGTCAAGAATTGGTTTGGGCGCGGAAAAATCCATATCTGCAACCCACATGGGCAAAACATCTTTGGGGTACATTGTCCACTTATTCAGGCGGTTTGGGTTGCGTCGGTTGGGGGTAAGGGTAAAGTCTGTCATGAAAAATCTCCTTGGAAACGATTTTACTTTAGAAATTACATTGGAATAAATTTGTCATGCCGAACAAAGATAAAAAGGCGCATAATCGCTTTATCATGAGAAATAATTCCCGCGTTTATGTATGGATTGCCATTCTTGCATTCAGCGCGGCATGTATTCCATCCATCCCATTACATGACCCAACAATTTACGGGAATATCAAAATCATTGGCTCTTCCAAATTCGTTACGCAAACCCATTCCGCGCTGGCATTGTTAGAGACAAAAGCCCCCAACGCCTTCATCAAAGCGCAGACCCACATTGGCGTCATCGAACAAGGAGAACACAGCAGCATCTGGGCATGGGAAACCCCGCCTCGGTACGAGGTAGGCGACGCGACTGCTTTTTTCAGCGTCACATGGTACGCATCTACCATCGCGCACGACGCGACACACTCGGAACTATACGCGCAATATCAAGCAGCGCACCCCGGTGTCCCTGTGCCAGAGGACGCCTACGGCGGCGTAGAGGTTGAGCGGTTTTGCAACGCATATCAAATCGAAGTGTTGAAACATATCGGCGCGCCCCAAAGCGAAATAGACTACATGTACACACTGGATGGAAACCACTGCGATTTAGATTCCGACGGCGATTGTGACATGAATGATTATCAAAATCGTGACTGGTAACGCGCTTATCGCTTGTCTTATAAA
>DZBA01000134.1:0-7067 GCA_022729775.1 Anaerolinea thermophila
GATAATTTTATTAGTTCCCCCTTTCGCTTTGCAAAGAGGTCGCCTGTTGTTGTGTAGTATAATTTTGCCGCTTACGAGAAAAAACAACCCAAACTCAAATCATCGCTTGTGATATTTTCAAACATTCATTAAGCGTCAAGTCATCTTGCAAGGAGTTCCCATGTCTGGTCATTCAAAATGGTCTACCATTAAACGAAAGAAAGGCGTTGCCGATGCAAAGCGCGGCGCAATCTTCACCCGTCTTGCGCGCGAAGTTACCATCGCAGCCCGCGAAGGCGGCGGCGACCCCGATACTAACTTCCGCCTGCGCCTCGCGGTAGATAAAGCCCGCGCGGAAAATATGCCGAAGGAAAACATCGAACGCGCCGTCAAGCGCGGTTCCGGTGAGGATAAGGACGGCACCGCGTTTGAAGAAATCATGTTTGAAGGTTACGGTCCCAACGGTTCTGCGCTGATGGTCACTTGCGTCACCGATAACCGCAATCGCACCGTCCCCGATATGCGCCATGCGTTCAGTAAGTCTGGCGGCAACATGGCGGAACAAGGCGCGGTTGGCTGGCAGTTTGACCGCAAAGCCTATTTCTCCTTCCCATCCAGCCAGTTGGATTTCGATAAATCCTTTGAACTTGGCGTAAACGCCGGCGCGGATGATGTGGTGGATGGCGGCGATACAATCGAAGTCTACGCGCCTGTGGACGCCTTCAAGTCCATTGCGGACGCGCTTCACGCGGCAAAGGTCACGCCCGAAGAATCCGGCTTGCGCATGATTGCCAAGCAGGAAATCGAACTCGATGTCGAAGACACGCTCAAGTTTATGAAGATGGTCGAATCCATCGAAGAACTCGACGATGTGCAGGATGTCTTCCACAACGTCAAGATTTCTGACGAAGCCCTCGCGGCATTAGAATCAGCCTAGTCTAACTCGGAGGTTTCCAAACCTCCGAGTTTTTTACTCCTATGACTCTCGCGCTTGGAATTGACCCCGGTACCGCCAGCACTGGATATGGACTCGTGCGCCTCATGCCTGATGGGGAATTGGTTGCTGTTTCCTATGGCATTATTTCCACCCCAAAGGACGCCTCCCCGGCAGCGCGTCTGCTGATGTTATTTAACGACCTCAATAAACTGATTAAAAAAAATAAGCCCGATACCGCCGCTGTCGAAAAATTATTCTTCCAATCCAATGTCAAGACCGCTTTGGCAGTGGGACAGGCGCGCGGCGTGGCGCTGCTTTGCCTGCAAAAAGCGGGCATCGAGCCTTTTGAGTACACGCCCAATGAAGTCAAACAAGCCGTAGCGGGATACGGCGGCGCGGATAAACGTCAGGTGCAGGAAATGGTGCGCGCATTGTTGCAACTGGTAGACATCCCCAAGCCCGATGACGCCGCCGACGCGCTTGCCATCGCCATCACGCATTTGAATACAAAACGATATGAATAAAAACATCCCGAAGGCTTGATACACCTTCGGGATGTTTGCTAAATCGAAACTGCTGTTGAATTCTCGCGGAGTGATGCCACTGCCGCGAAAGTTGCCTTTGTCACGCCGATCAAGTGGTCATACGGAATGGGCGGCGCGCCGCCTTCTTTGATCGCCTTCGCAAACGCGGACATTTCATCGCGCCAGCCTTTATCCTGCGCTGCGCTCGAGGTTTTCTTCGTCCCGTTTTGTGTCGTCGTCAGCGAGACATAATCATCGAGGACGGCAATCATCCCATCGCAGAAAACTTCCAGCCGTTCTTTGGGATATGACTTGTCGCCGTTGGCGAGATAATCCACCACGCCAAGCGATCCATCGGGGAAGGTGAAGGTCATGCTGACGTTATCGTCTTTATATTTGCCGAGGTTGGGCAGCGCGCGCGCTGTGACTGAAATGGGCGCTTCGCCGACGAGATAGGTAATCAGGTCAATGAAATGGCACGCCTCGCCGATGATTCTCCCGCCGCCGATTTTTTCATCCTGCGTCCAGTGATTCAGCGGAATGTATCCAGCATTAATACGGTAATGGAGATACTTGGGTTCATGGAGATTGGAGATTTGAGATTTGAGTTGTCGCGCCAAAGGTGAGAAGCGGCGATTGAATCCAACAGTCAGCAGACCGTTGACAACAGACGACTGACCACGCTTCGCGGTCTGCGGTCTATGGTCTGTGGTCAATAATTTGGTGATGCGGCTTAATTCTTCAAGATTAATTGCCAGCGGCTTTTCCACAAACACATGTTTGCCAGCCTTGAGCGCTTTGGTGACCAAATCCGCGTGGGAGTCGTGGCGGGTGAGGATTGCTACGGTGTTAATCTTCGGGTCGTTGATGATTTCATCTTCGGAAGATGTCGCATATTGAAAGCCGAATTTCTTCCCCGAATGTTGCGCGTGCAGCCCGCCCGATGAGGCAATGCCGACCAGTTCAAAGTCTTTGTTGTTTTTTATTACGGGGAGCAAAGTCGCGTTGGCGTAAAGTCCTGCGCCTAATACGCCGAGTCTAACGAGTGTTTCCGTGTCGCGTTTTCCTGTGTCACGCGGTTTGAACGTGACACTTGACACTGGAACACTTGACACGTCATATTTAAGCAGCACGCCCAAAAACGCTTCTTTCTTCTTGCCCGTAATCACTTCATAGGCTTGCACGCCATCTTCAATGGGGAATCTGTGCGTAATTAAACTTTCAACCTTCAACTTTTGGCTTGCCAACATCTCCACAACGGCTTGGAAGTTGCGCCCTTCTGTCCAGCGGATGTAGCCGATGGGATAATCATTTCCGTTTTCTTCGTAATTGGAATCATATCGCCCTGGTCCGTAAGAGCGCGAGTTGATAAAAGAAAGTTCTTTTTCGTAGTAAATTTTGCGCGGGAAGTTAAGTCCCACCGCGCCAGTGGCGACGATTTTTGCGCGGTCGCGGGCGATGACTCCTGCGAGTTCAACGGGGTCGTTGGAGGATGTATCCGCGCAGATAATGACGGAGTCGAATCCGCGGTTGGCGGTGAAACTTTGGGACGCTGATTCTGCTTGCGCGCGCAAAACAGATTTTACGCCAAGTGCCGACGCGAGCGCGATCCGCTTCGGGTCGAGGTCAATGCCGAGGACGTTACATCCCGCCGCTGCAGCCATTTGAATCGTCAATAATCCCAAAAGTCCCAAGCCGATGACCGCGACATTTTCGCCGAGTTGCGGCTCTGCGAGTCTGAAGCCGTGCAGGGCAATTGCGCCGAGTGTTGTAAACGCGGCGGATTCAAAGTCCACATTTTTGGGGAGCGGGGTGAGCAGGTTGCGCGGCACGACGTTGTATTCCGCGTGGGATGCGTACCCGCCGCCCGCGCACGCCACGCGCTGACCGACTTTGAATCCCTGCATGTTTTTTCCCAGCGCGACAATTGTGCCAGCGGAGGAGTATCCCAGCGCCATTGGTTGGTCGAGTCGGTTGAAGACGGCTTGCACGGTGGGCAGAATGCCTTCGCGTTTGGCTTTGTCGAGCGTTTGCTTCACAAGGTCGGGGCGTGAGCGCGCCTTGCCGAGATAACTTTTTTCGGCGAACTCGACGACCATGCGCTCTGTGCCAGCGGAAACCAGCGACGCGGAAACCTTAACAAGCGCCTGTCCTTCGCGCGGGGTCGGAATGGGAATTTCTTCGATGACGGTTTTTCCGTCTTTGATATTTTGGAGGAGTTGTTTCATGTTAGATGAAGAGATATTAGAGAGTAGAGATTAGGTGGAACGCGCGGAGTCGAAGCAGTAGTAAATCATATCGCCAGAGACGGTGATGCCCGCACCGCAATGAGTGTATTTGTCGCCGAGCATGGTGTGGGTGTGCGGGTCGTCGCCGTACCAGTATTCGATGGCTTCGGCGATGGTCATGTTGGGGTTGGCTACAATGTTCTCCGAGGCGAATCCGCCGCGCGTGAGGTCGCCCGCGAGCGGAAATCCAGCCGCGAGGTGGCGTTGAAACGGGCGCGATCCATCCGCGCTTTCGTGGGTAATTCCGCCGCCCGATGCCATATAGTCCGCATGTTTTTGCGCGCTCTTCATCAATGCGGGATGTGCTTTCAACGCGGGCAGTTTGTTCTTTGCGCGTTCGGCGTTAATCGCATCTATTAACTCCTGCGGAGTTGGGACAACAAGCGCGGGCGACACTGTGTCTTCGGGTCTGGTTTCGCATGACGCGCCCGAATGTGTCGCGTCGCCTTGCTCGGCGCCTGCTGGTTCTACATACCACGCGGCGACATAGCCTTCGCGCCCTTGCGCGTCGCGGATTTGAATCCATTTGCCCTCAAGCCCGATTTTTAAACTCGCGGCGGTTTCTGATTCGATCACGGTCAGCAGCGCGCCGGGTTCTTCAAACCCCAATTCGGCGGATGCAACTGTGGGCTGTGAGCGTAACCGCAAGCCGGGCGGTTCGAGCGTTATTTGTACGCGGACGTAAAATGGGTTGGATGACATGGCGACTCCTGTGTATGTAATGTAGTTTATTATACGCGCTTTCATTCCGCGCATTTTGTGTGGGTTTGCTTTCGTATGACAAATGTCACTTCTTCGGTTAAGGAAAAACTTAAATATTGCTTTCACTTTTTACAAATGCTATCCTAGTCAAAGACACGGACAGCATGGGCTGTTCTATTCCCATTTATAAAAAGGAGAAAACTATGTTAGGCGGCTATGCAAATCGTATCGCTTGGATTGATCTTACAGCGGGCAAGGTGGAATTCAAACCGGTTCCCGAAGAAGACGCGAAGAAGTATATTGGTGGACGCGGTTTGGGCGTGAAGTTCGTTTATGACAACGGTCCCAAAGTTGACCCGCTCTCCCCCGAAAATATCCTGTGCTTTATGAACGGACCTCTCACTGGTTCAGAAGCCAACATGAGCGGACGCATGGCGGTTGTGACCAAATCACCGTTGACGGGAACTGTAACCGATTCCCATCATGGCGGCTGGTCGGCAGCTCGCTTGCGCTGGTCTGGATTCGATGGCTTGGTTTTCAAAGGCAAAGCCGAGAAGCCGACCTACGCATATATCCATGACGATAAACTTGAACTGCTCGACGCCTCGGAAGTGTGGGGTAAGAGCGTTCATGAGACCATGAAGTTCTTCAAGGAAAAATACGGCGAAAAAGACTTGACTGTCATCGCCATTGGTCCTGCGGGCGAGAACCTTGTCAAGTTTGCGTGCTGGATTAATGAAAATGACCGCGCTTCCGGTCGCGGCGGAACAGGCTGCGTCGGCGGCAGCAAGAATCTTAAAGCCATCGTCATCAAGGCTGATAAGAAACTCACCAAAGCCGCAGACCGCGATGCTTGGAAAGCCGCGCATGATCGTTCCCTCAAAAACATCATGGCGGAAGAGAACATCACCAGCCCGCGCAAGGGCGGTCTCTCTGTTTACGGAACCAATGTGTTGATGAACATCACCAGCAGCATTGGCGCGCTGCCGACCAAGAACAGCATGTTGACCTCCTACGGTGAAAACGCGGAAAAAATCAGCGGCGAATATATCGTCAATAATTTACTGGTGGATAACCCCACCTGTCACGCCTGCCCGGTTGCATGCAAGAAGGAAGTCGAAGTCAAGGACGGACCGTACAAGGGTCTGCGCATGGAGTCGGTGGAATACGAACCGGCTTGGTCAGTCGGCGCGAACTGCGGAAACAACGACGCGCGTCTCGTCGCCAAGATGATTGACCTTTCAAACGATTATGGTTTCGACGCGATTGAAGTCGGTCATCCGCTTTCGGTTTGGATGGAAGCCAGCGAGAAAGGCTACACCAAGGGCGAAGGTAAATTGGAATGGGGCGACCCCGATGGCATGACCAAAGCCGCTGAAATGATTTCCAAGCGCGAAGGTTTTGGCGACGTGATGGCGAATGGCGCGAACGCGGTTGCTGAATATTTCGGACATCCCGAACTCGCTATGACCTGCAAGGGTCAGGGCATCCCCGCGTACGATCCGCGCGGACTCAAGGGCGAAGGTCTCGGCTATGCCACGTCCAATCGCGGCGCGTGCCACCTCCGCGCATACACCCCGGCGGCGGAACTCGGCGTCATGCCGTTCAACTCGCTCAAGGTTGACCCGATTGAATGGAAGGGCAAGGGCGGCTTGGTCAAGGTCTTCCAGGAAGTCCACGCCTTCTCTGACAGCATGGACATCTGCAAGTTCAGCGCGTTTGCCATGGGCGCGGAAGAATACGCCATGCAGTATTCCGCAATGGTCGGCGTGCCGTTCACCGCGGACGATGTGTTGAAGACCGGCGAGCGCATCTACAACCTTGAGCGCCACTACAACAACCTCGCAGGATTTGGCGCGGGCAGCGATGTGCTTCCCAAGCGCTTCCTCGAAGAACCCTCCACCATGCCCGGCTCTTTGGGACATGTCTGCGAGCTGGATAATATGCTTGAAGAGTATTACGCCGCGCGCGGCTGGGAAAACGGCGTTGTGCCGGAAGCCAAGCTGGTTGAGTTGGGAATCAAGTAATTTGGTAAGTTTGTAAGTACACAAAACCTCCGAGTTCTCAAAGAACTCGGAGGTTTGATTAACCGATAGTCACTCATCCACCTGCGCGGAGCGTCTTCATCGAAAAGCGTTTGATGAAATCGTCCGCGACTTCGTCTTCGAGGTCAATCGTCAATTTGGACTGACCGACGGAGAGTGAACCAATGCGGAACGGTTCCATGCGTTCAAGGTGAACTTTCCACCCTGCGCCTTGAATTATATTTTCCTGAATTTCTTTTCCGCCCATTTCCTGTAAATATTCCTTGAGCAGAAAAAAGGGAATGCCGCGCATTTCGCGGATGATAGTTTGCATTATTTAACCTCCGCCCACCGGCGGAAAAATATCTATCTTGTCTTCGGGATTCAAGACTGTGTTCATCATATCGGGCAAATATTCCGCCTGCCTGCCGTTGATGAAGAATTTCATGTGCGCGGGGAAGTTGCCTTCTTTGTCGAGTAATTCTGCTTTCATCGCTGGGTAGTCGCGGACAAACATCCGCACCAGTTGAATGGCGGTCGTGCCGGCGGGTAGATTCAGTTCTACAGTTTTTTGTCCCACAATGGGACGCAATGTAGCGTAGAAGTTGACTTT
>DZBA01000134.1:7167-8532 GCA_022729775.1 Anaerolinea thermophila
TGACATTATGGGCATTGAATTACGCCTTGCGCCCAAAGACATCCGCCGCAGACGGGAGACACCACGTTTCCCAGACAATCCTCTTCGTTCACTTCGGAGAGGTCGCAGCCGCCGCAGAAGGTGCAGGGCGCAAAAACGAAGTTGTGTAAGCGTTCGCGGTAGGCGACGTATTCCGGGGAGAGCCAAATTTCTTCCAGCGACTCTTCCTTCACATTTCCGATGACATGCTTTTTTGCGAGGCGCGGTTTGCCGTGCAGGTAACTCATGTGCGTGTGCATCAGGGGCCAGCACGGGCTGACGTCGCCCGTCCACGCAATGGACATGGTGCCGTTCTCTACAAAGTTGCACACGTCATTTGCGCCGCCCCAGTTATTGCCGGCGTAGCTGATGTTCAATCCGCTGTTGAAGACATCGAATAAAACATCGCGGGTGGATTCGTCGAAGTCCATTTTCGGCAGGCTCAAGCGCGGAAGGTTTGGCGCTTTCATATAGGCGATGTCGCGCGTGGTGCGTTCGTACAGCAAATCCCCCTGCATTTCAAGCGTGGCGGGTTGCAGGTTGCTGACGGAGTAATACTTGGCTTTCAATGACTTCCCGATTTGGATGACTTTTGGCAGGTCGGCAATATTGCGCTTCATCGCCACGAACGCAATGCCAATCTCCGGTTTGGGAAAATGATTCGCGGGGCGCAGTTTTGTAAAACGTTTCAAGTTGGCGATGATGACGGGCAGTTCCGCGCCGAGGCGCACGTCCGCGTAGGTTTCGGGGGACGCGCCGTCAATCGAGACCCACAGCACATCCAAGCCGGTGGCGATTAAATCCCGCGCCATTTTCTCGGTGAGAATCGTCCCGTTGGTGATGAGTTCCACTTTGACGCCGAGTTCCTTCACGCGCCGAATCCACTCGATGGTCTTGGTGTGAAAAAGCGGCTCGCCAATTCCGCCAAAGTATACGCTGGGAATTGGATCCATTTTCTTTAAGCCGGCGAGGATGCTTTCAAAAGTTTCGTCGCTCATGCGCCCGATGGGTTGGTCCCATGCGTTGCGGAAACAGGTGATGCAATCGAGGTTGCAAGCCACCGTCGGCTCGATGTAAACTTTGGTCAAATGCGTCACGGGGCGGTGCATTCGCACAAAATTTTCACCTTCATCCAGGCGGACTTTTGCGCCGGGCTGCAAGCCGAAACGCGCCATAATTTCGGGGGGCAGGGTCAGCCGCCCGTTTTCATCCACCTCTGCCCAGGCGGTTGTAGATTTTGTGGAAATAGACATCATTCGCTCCTTGCCAAACGCAATAATCTTGAATTACCACTTATCATATCCAATTTTTCAAAAAAGTAAATGACAAAAGTTACAAATCCATGTA
>DZBA01000135.1 GCA_022729775.1 Anaerolinea thermophila
AATATTGAGAAGATACATGAGAATGATACAATTCCACGCATGAGAGAACTCACCATCATCGGCGGCGGACTTGCGGGCAGTGAAGCCGCATGGCAAGCCGCGCAGCAAAATATAAAAGTCAATTTATATGAAATGCGCCCGTCCATCTCGACGGGCGCGCATTTATCGGGCGACCTCGCGGAGTTGATTTGCTCCAACTCGCTCGGCTCGAACCTGCCCGACCGCGCATCGGGCGTGTTGAAAAACGAACTGCGCGAAATGAAATCCATGTTATTGGAGTGCGCCGAAGAAACCGCGCTGCCAGCAGGCGCCGCCCTCGCCGTTGACCGTGAAGCCTTCGCGCGGGCGGTGACGCAGAAAATAGAATCCCATCCCAATATCCAGATCATCCGCGAGGAAGTGAAAGAGATTCCGCAAACGCCCGTCATCGTCGCCAGCGGACCGCTCACATCCGAGAGTCTTTCGCGCTCCATCGCGGAGCTGAGCGGCGCGGAACATTTATTTTTCTTCGACGCCATCGCACCCATCGTCCACGCCGAATCAATTGACATGAGCATTGCCTTCCGCGCCTCGCGTTACGACAAGGGAGAGCAGGACGAAGGCGATTACATCAACTGTCCGTTTACAAAGGAAGAATATTATGCATTCGTCCACGCCTTGCAAAGCGCGGAACGAATCGATCTGCGCTCTTTTGAAGACGCGATCCGCGCGGGCGTGAAGGCGGGACATTTCTTTGAAGGCTGTTTGCCCATCGAGGTCATCGCGGAGCGCGGCGCGGATTCGCTCGCGTTCGGTCCCATGCGCCCGGTGGGACTCCGCGACCCGCGCGCAAGTAAACGCCCGTACGCCATCGTCCAACTCAGGCAGGATAATCTCGCGGGCAGTTTGTATAACCTCGTCGGATTTCAAACCAATTTGAAATTCCCCGAACAAAAGCGCGTGCTGCAAATGATCCCTGGTCTTGAACACGCCGAATTCGAGCGTTATGGACAAATGCACCGCAACACGTTCATCGCTTCGCCAAAATTGCTGCGCCCCACCTTGCAGCACATCACGCGCGATGACCTGTTCTTCGCGGGGCAAATCATCGGCGTGGAAGGATACATGGGCAACATCGCGTCGGGTCTGCTGGCGGGCATCAACGCCGCGCGGATTTTGAATCAGCACGCGCCGCTGACTCTTCCGCAGGAGACGATGCTCGGCGCGTTATGTCATTACATCACCCACGCGGATTTGAAAGACTTCCAACCGATGAAGGCAAATTTTGGAATTCTGCCGCGCATGGAATTTCCCAAAAGAACGGGCAAAAGTGAACGCGGTCAGTTATACGCGGAACGCGCGGCAAAGGCAATGAAAGAATATTTGAAAAATGAATAAACGCTCAATTGCACTTTATTTAACCATCATCGGGCTGTTGTTGATCCTCGTCAGCGGATGGTACATATCAGCCTTTGTGAATCAGGACGCGGAATCGATCACATTCGACGGGACTCGCGCGTATGAAGATGTCCGCGCGCAGGTGGAGATGGGATCGCGCGCGCCCGGAACGGAAGGTCACGCGCAGGTTGTGGAATACATCCGCGCAGAGTTGGAAGCAGCGGGATGGATCGTGGAGTTTCACAACTCGGAGCGCATGGGACATCCCATCCAAAACGTCATCGCCAAGCGGGTTGACTCCGCGCCGCTGATTCTTCTCGGCGCGCATTACGATACGCGCTTCGTTGCGGATCATGATCCCGATCAAAGCAAACGCGCAGAGCCTGTCCCCGGCGCGAATGACGGCGCTTCTGGCGTGGCTGTGCTGCTCGAACTCGCGCGGACTTTGCCCGCTGACTCTGTGCCTGTGTGGCTGGTGTTTTTCGACGCCGAAGACAACGGACGCATCGAAGGCTGGGACTGGATTCTCGGCTCGCGCGCCTTTGTCGAAGAAGTGGAAGTATCTCCCCGCGCGATGGTGTTGGTGGATATGATCGGGGACGCCGACTTGAATATTTATTTGGAAAAAAATTCAGATGAGAAAATCCGCGCGGAGATTTGGTTAACAGCGGAAGAATTAGGCTACGGAGATCAATTCATCAACGAAGAAAAATTCAGCATGTTGGATGATCACACGCCGTTTCTCGAAAAAGGAATCCCCGCTGTGGATATTATTGATTTCGATTATCCCTACTGGCACACCGTCAGCGACACGACGGATAAAGTCTCGGCGGAAAGTTTACACGCGGTGGGAGATACGCTCTGGCATTGGGTGACGTCACAGTTACCATAGAAGGAAAAAAGCGCGGAATCTAACGGAGTCCGCAAGTTCTACTTGCAGAATGTCCAGAAGCGGAATGTCCAGAAGTAGAACTTCTGGACTCCCGTATTTACTTCGTCCATGACGGACCCCAATCGGGTTCGGGGTGATTGGTGAGCTGCGTTTGATTCGTGCCATCGGCGCGCATGATGTATAAATCAGCCTGATTGTTGTTACGCAGTGAATTGAATACGATGTATTTTCCATCGGGGGAATAAACCGCGCTGGCGTTGTTGCCGCCATCGGTAATCTGGACGGATTCGCCCGTGCGCGCATCGAGAATAAAAATATCCTTGTCTTCATACGCGCCCGCATAAATCAACAGGTGACTGCCATCGGGCGACCAATCCAAACTGCCGCCAATGCCTTGCAGGTTTTGAGTCAAGCGGATGTGATTCTTGCCGCTGGTATCCATCGTAAAAATTTCATATTCGAGCGGGACGCCGACGGACATCGCGTACGCGATGCGCTCGCCGTTGGGCGACCACGTCACCGCGACAATATCGCCCGTGCCTTGATACACCAACCGCGCGTTAAGTCCATCCGCGTTGACCATCCAAATCGCGGTGGGATTCTCCCCCACGCGGTTCGCAAACACAATCTGACGTCCATTGGGGGAATAATCAGGCGAGATGACATTGCCGACATTTTGCGTAATTTGAATCAAATCCTTTTGCAGAAACGATTGCAAATACAAATCGAAAGGTCCGTTGCGATTCGACGCGAACAAAAGTCCCTCGCCATCGTTGGTGAAGATCGGATAATAATTACTCGCCTGCATATCGGTCAATTGCGACAAGCCCGTGCCATCGCGGTTGACCATGCACAGCTGGTTGTAATCTCCGCGCGTGCAAGTGAACGCAATTCGTCCGCCGTGAACGTCGGTGGGTTTGGGCGAAGGCGTGACAGTCGGCGAGGGCTGGTAATCGGCGGCGAAGGGCGTAACGGTCACTGTGGCGGTTGGCTCGGCAGGAACCTCTTCGGGCGCAGGGCGGACAAAAAAGAACAGCGCGATAAATCCCGCGATGAGGATAAACAAAAATATAGGGACGAATCCGATGCGCGTTTTTTTCTTCTTCGATTTTGAATCAAGCGCGGCAAGACGGTCTTGCAGCGGAGTCATATCCTGCGCGACGCTGATCAACTTGGGCGGCGGAAGAAACTTCCACGCGGAAAGAATTTTCGCGGTGAGCGAATCCGCGTCGAGGGCGATCCCATGCGCGATGGAATCAGGCGAAACCTTCGCGGCGAGTAAAAGCGCGGAAAGCAGTTCCGTCGTCGTTTTGAATCGATCTTCGGGATTTTTCCGCAGCGCCCACAGAATCATGCGCGAGAAGTGATCGGGCAGCGCGCGGTTGATCGAAATCGGCACGGGCGGATTCGCCTCGACGTGAATTTTGCGAATCGGGTCTTTGGTGGTGGGCGCGTCCGCGCCGTTGATCCACGCGGCAGTGACCAGTTGATAAAGGATGACCGCGAGCGCGTACATATCCGCTGCGGCGGTGAGCGGCTGGGACGTGAATGTTTCGGGCGCGGCATACAAGCGCGGATATTTGCTCATGCGCCGCGCGGTGGTGCCTACCCTTTGTGCCGCGCCGATTCCGCTTAGAAAGATTTCCCCGTTCTTGTTGACGCGGATCAATTCGGGCGCAAGGTTGAGGTGCAAAAAATTATGTTTATGCAACACTTCGAGCGCGCCGCACACCGCGTTGATATAAGTCAAGGCTTCGGTGGCGTTCAGCGGCGCTTTATTTGCAAGCACATCGCGCAGCGAGGGACCATCCACCCACTCTTCGAGCAGGAAGGCAAACGTGGGCGTTTGATACAAACCGAGATATGAAATTAAGTTGGGGTGCGTCACGCCGCGCAATCGTACCGCGTGCGCGTCGAGTTCCTTCAACGCTTCTTTATCTTCGTAAATATTTTTTGGAAGGTGAGTCAGCGCAAAAGATTTCTCGCTGCGAATATCCACCGCGCGGTATAAATCGCCCAGCGGCGTAGACGCGACGAAGGTCTCGACGCGGTATTGGTTGAGAAGGGTTTGTCCTTTGAGCGCAGGCATGGACTAATTTTAGCAGGTGAGTTCGCCGCGCAAATTGGTTTGCATCAGCCGCCGAATTTCATCAACCGATAAATTCTGGCTGAACAAATATGCCAATTTTGCAAGCGCGGCTTCGGTGGTCATATCAAACCCGCTGATGACGCCCACTTTAGCAAGCGCGGAGCCGGTGGCGTAATCTTCGAGGTGAACGCTGCCGCGTAAACATTGCGTGCAATCCACGATGACCGCGCCGCGCGAAGCTGCTTCTTCCAACGCGGAGAGGAATTCGCGGTTGTTGGTCGGTCCGTTGCCCACGCCGTACGCTTTCAAAATCAAGCCCTTCAACGGCGGCTGCAAAAAGTTGCGGACGACTTCGGCTGAAATGCCAGGCCACAAAGGCAGCGCGCCAATGCTCACGGGGATTAACTCATGCACGCGCAGGATGGAATCCACTGGCGGCGCGGGTTGGGTCAACTCCCAATTGATGCGAATATCCACGCCGATTTCGCCCAGCGGCGGCAGGTTGGGAGACGCAAACGCATCCAGCCCATCCGCGCTGAGTTTGACCGAGCGGCAGCCGCGCAGCAGTTGATTCCCAAAACACAGGCACACTTCGGGGATGTCGAAATTCGCGGCGATGGTCAGCGCGGTGATGATGTTGGCGCGCGCGTCGTTCCGCACCTCGCACAGCGGAATCTGCGAGCCGGTCAGGATGACGGGTTTGCGAAGTCCTTGCAGCATAAACGCCAACGCGGAAGCCGTGTACGCCATTGTGTCTGTGCCGTGTAAAACGATGAAGCCGTCATATTGTTTGTAGTGACTGCCAATATCGCTGGCGATTTTATGCCAATCGGCTGGAGTCATATTCGCGGAATCCAGCAGCGGGGAATATTCGTGGATGTCCACTTCGGGCATCAGGTCGCTGGCGAGTTCGGGCATGGCGCGGATTTGCTCCGCGAGATAACCGGGCGCAGGGACGTACCCATCCGCTGTGGGAGTCATGCCAATCGTCCCGCCGGTGTAGATGATGTATACGCGTTTTTTCATAAGCCTTTATCCTTTGAGATGACAGTCACCTGCGAGGTGACTGTCATCTGGATTCTATCACTGGATTCAAAAGCAGTCTTGCAGTGCAACTAATCAGCCTTTCAACGTTCTTTTGTAAAAACAGACCCTAAAGGTTTTTTCCGCAAAACAAAATCGAAGTTTGCAGGAATCCGCCGTCAAACAGTCATTTTCATTTGCAAAGGAAACCTTTAGGGTCTTGCCCTGAGTAGTTACCTTGCAGTGCAAGTTTTTTTTGATGTATACTTGCGGACATCGAGCGGGGAACGTCCCTGCGTCGCGCGATTCAACTCAGATGAAACGCGCAAGGAGACAAAATGCTGACCTATATAAAAATCAACGGCTTTAAGTCCTTTCACAATTTCGAAATGGAATTTACCCCCTTTACTCTTATTGCGGGAGCAAATGGGTCTGGAAAAAGCAATGTCTTCGATGCCTTGCGGTTATTATCGCGCCTGTCTGAGACCGACCTGAAAACAGCCTTTAGCGAACAACGCGGCAACCCTGCCGAATTATTTACTCAATATGATGATGACTGGTTTGCAAAGGAAATTCATTTTGTCGTCGAGATGCTGGTTCAGCGAAAGATTAGAGACAATTGGGGCGGCGAAGCCGAACTCAATCACACTCGTTTACGCTATGAACTCAAAGTGCAAAGAAAAGAAAGCAGAATTACAGGCGTAGATAACCTCGTGGTTATGTATGAACATCTCGAAAAAATCAAGACCGACAAAGATCAGTGGGCTAAAAATCTTGACGTTCCCAAAACCTTATGGACATCCACAAAAGCAGGCGGATCTAATAAGCCTTTCATCTATACAGAAGAACAAAATGATATTACGACGATTAAAATCAGACAGGATGGCAAGCAAGGCGGAAAAGCCACCCCTGCCAATGCAGTTTCACAGACCGTGCTAGGGAGTATTAACTCAGTAGATTTTCCCCACGCCTTTGCCGCCAAAGAAGAGATGAGGGCGTGGAAATTCCTTCAACTCAATCCCGAAGACTTGCGCGAGCCAACCCGCCAGGAAATCGGCGCGCGCGACACAATCACCCCCAGCGGCAAGAATTTGGCTGCCGCATTGTTTCGTATTAAACAAAACGATGAATATGCTTTAATCCAAGTGGCAAGGAAACTCAATAATTTCCTACCAAACTTCACCGAAGTTAATGTGCTGGACGATAAGGCGAATAAGCAATTCCTAATCATGATTAAAGGCGAGGATGGGCGCGAATTTTCATCCAGAGTGCTTTCAGAAGGAACGCTGAGACTGCTTGCGTTATGTATCTTTCAATATGATGAGCAACACAAAGGGCTGCTGTGCTTTGAAGAGCCTGAAAACGGTATTCATCCTTTCCGCATAAAATCCATGTCTGAACTTCTAAAGGATTTGAGCGGAAATTTCTCTAATCCAGAATTACCCTTGCGGCAGGTTATTGTCAACACCCATTCGCCCGCCCTGGTTGCCGAGTTGATTCAATGGCGCGATGACAAGGCAGTCAGCATTTGGTTGTCACAACTCAATACTTTTATTGACGATGTCGAAGGAAAGCGCGTGAAATTAAAATCCACCAAGATGCTGCCTGTCATAAAAGAAAATGAAATGCAGCTTTCTTTACCATTATCAGAGGCGGAACGCAAATTTACCCTGAATGAGGTTATGAAATATTTGCAAACTGCCGATATTGAAAATGCAGTGGCGGAACTCCAATGAGACAATTGCTCGTAGGCTTTGCCACTGAAGGCAATACAGATTCTCGCTTTCTTGAAAGCGTTATTTTTCGCGCTTTGGAATGGATTGTTTTTACCGAGTACAGCGGACAAATCGAAGTCTTGCCTTTGGTATCCTTTGATAAGGAAAAAGGAACTTTTTCAGAAGTAGTCATGAAATACGCTCAAAAGGCATACGAGACGGGCGTGATGGTCTTATGTATTCATGTTGACGCCGACGCCGATACAGACGAACATGTTTTTATCAATAAAATCAACCCTGCTTTTGAAGAAGTCGTGAAACAGGTAAACGATATTTATTGCAAAAATCTGGTTGCGCTTGTGCCAGTACGAATGACGGAAGCCTGGATGCTTGCCGATAAAGAACTGCTAAAGCGACAATTGGGCGTCAATAGCCGCGACGCGGATTTGGGGATTCACAGAAAACCCGAACAGTACGCCGATCCTAAAGAGGCAATCCGCAATGCTATCCGAATTGCCTTTGAAGATTCTCCCCGCCGTAGAGACAACCTGGATATTGCCGATTTATACACACCCATCGGTCAAAGTATTGATTTGGAAAAATTACGAAAGTTAAGTTCGTTCAGTAAATTTGAAGACGCAATCAGGGAAGCCCTCCGAAAAATTAACTACCTTAAACCATAAACTACAATTCGACAGTTCGCAGGATTAATAAATCGCTGCCGCGCAAGTTTTTTTTGATGTATACTTGCGGACATCGAGCGGGGAACGTCCCTGCAAAAGAGAGAAGCCAATGACAAACACCTTTCAACAAGTTTTTTGCGGCGCGGAAGAATTTACAAGGTCTCTTGTAGTTCTTTCTTTTAACGAGAGGCGGGGATGACAACTGACCTTACCTTTATCACCAATGAAAACGGACAAAGCCTAAAAGATAGGTTCAATGTCTTAATCAAAGACTCGCGTTTCTTTGATGTTTTATCGGGTTATTTTTACACAAGCGGGTTTTATGCAATTTATAAATCGCTTGAAAATACCGAGAAGATCAGAATTTTGGTGGGAATCAGCACAGATAAAAAAGCCTTTGATTTATTCACCACCGCAAAAGAAGAAGTTCAATTGGAACTTGCAGACCCATCGCATAAAGAAGCGAAAGATATTTTTGTTCAACAAGTAGCAAGCGAACTTGAAAATTCACAAGACAGCCAGACCGTTGAGCAAGGCGTACTCAAATTCATTGAATGGATAAAAAATGGAAAACTTGAAATCAAAGTTTATCCGTCTCAAAATATTCATGCAAAAGTTTATATCGTCACTTTCAAAGAAGGTCATTATGACGATGGGCGAATTATTACAGGGTCAAGCA
>DZBA01000136.1 GCA_022729775.1 Anaerolinea thermophila
ATTTTATTGCTTTTGAATAGAAAATTTGTGCTATACTTCGCGCATGGCAATCATCCGCGCATCTGACATTGGAAATTACCTATACTGCCGCCGCGCATGGAAGTATCGTCGCGACGGATTCGAATCAGCGAACAAAGCCGAACTTGCCGCGGGAACAGAACTTCACCGCCGGCATGGACGCAAAGCCCTTTCCGCGGTTTTGCTTCGCGCTTTTGGGATGCTGTTGCTGCTTGCATCCATTCTCCTGCTGGTTGCCTATTGCGCCGCGCAAATCTAATGGGCGCGCTTCAAGTGAGTTGAAGAATGAACGTTCCGAAAGTTTTGCCGAGAAATTCCTGATTATTTTTACCAACCTTCGGAACGGTTTTAACTGAAATGAAAAACACGCAAATCTAATTTCCAAAGGCTGAATATGTCTGCATTGTTGAACCGCCTCGCTTACCTGCAAACCCGCCGTGACCGCACCCCCAACCTGGACCTTGCCCGCGACCTCGCCGCGCGCGAAGACCGGGCGGGCATCCGCGAGATCGCTGAAAATATGTGGAACGAAAGCAAAAATATCCACAATGATTGCATCCATGTCATGTATGAACTTGGCAGGATTGACCCCACACTCATCACCCCGTATGCGCGCGACTTTATCAAATTGTTAAAAAGCAAACAGCATGAGACGATATCCAGCG
Source organism: Anaerolinea thermophila (assembly GCA_022729775.1). Lineage (GTDB taxonomy): Bacteria > Chloroflexota > Anaerolineae > Anaerolineales > Villigracilaceae > Villigracilis. The sequence continues at coordinate 684 of DZBA01000136.1, forward strand.
CGATGACCGCCCTTTCAGAAATCGCCAAAGTGGATGCTGACTTCATCTTTCAGAATCTGGACAGCATCAAAAAAGCCAAAGATGCAGGCTCCGACGAGACCGTTGAGAAATCCATTTTGACGTTGGCGCACACCGCCGCCGCAAATGAAGAATACAGCCGCGCCATCCTCCCTGATTTGCTCAAACAAATATCCACCTGCCGCCCCAGCGAAGTTTCTCACTACGCCGAACAGACCTTGCCAGCCGTCAATGAAGAAAACAAAGCGCAATTTATCAAAACCTTAAAAAAACGCAACGACGACCTCTCCGGCGCAGCCTTTACCCGCCTCGCAAAAATCATCCGCCTCGCGGAAAAGATATAAAGGTAATTCATGCTCTACCTTGCCCTTCTTTTGCTTATTTTCTCTTTTTTCTTCTTCCGCAAATCATCTGTGGAACGAAAAGAAGCAGGGCTGCCCGGCGGACGCATCATCTACACTGACACAAATGGATGGGGAAAAATCGAAAAACCGCTCTTTTACGCCGCGCTGGAATTAACCGGCAAACCGGATTACTTAATCGAAAAAGGAAACGATATTATCCCCGTTGAAGTTAAATCGGGACGCGCGCCAGAAGCGCCCTACGACTCGCATATTTACCAACTTGCCGCGTACTGCCTGCTTGTGGAAAAGACTTATCACAAACGCCCGCCGTATGGAATTATTCATTATGAAAACCGCGACTTCGCCATTGATTACACCCCCGCGCTGGAACAATCGCTCATTGACCTGCTCGTCGAGATGAAACGCGACGAACACAAAAGAAAAGTTCCGCGCTCGCATGAAAGCCCCGCGCGCTGCGCCAAGTGCGGCTTCCGTGAAGTGTGCGAAGAACGATTGTGATTCTTCAGCCTTTATCCTTCATCCTTCATCCCTTATAATATCCTCATGTCCACGCCTTTCATTCCAAAACACCCTGTTATCACCGCGTACCCCAAAATGCCAAACGCATTTGCAGAAGCGGAAACAATGGCTGCCTATTTGAAAGATAAAGGGGTGGAAGCGCCCATGGGTTCGCTTTATGATGAAGACCTTCGCAAGCGCGTAAAAAAAGGCGACTTCGATATGCTCATCACCGTCGGCGGGGATGGGAGCGTCTTGCGGGCGGGACATCTCTGCGCCCCGTGCAAAGTCCCCATTCTCGGCGTCAACCTCGGCAGGCTGGGATTTTTGATCCAAATCGAAAAAAAAGAATGGCGCGAATATTTCGAAAAATTATTCAACGGCGAAGCATGGGTCGAAAACCGCATGATGCTGCACGCGGAACACATCCGCGCTGGAGAGAAACTGGGCAGTTCCAACGCGCTAAACGAAGTCGTCGTTGGGCGCGGACAGAACCTGCGCCCGGTGCGTTTCTCCGTCTCGGTGGATGAACGCCACCTGACCAGTTACGTTGCGGATGGCATCATCGCAGCCACCGCCACCGGCTCGACGGCGTACGCGCTTGCCGCGGGCGGTCCCATTCTTCCGCCTGAATTAAGAAATATCTTGCTTGTTCCCATTGCGCCGCACTTATCCGTTGACCGCGCGGTGGTCTTATCTGAAGGCTCTTCGGTGAACATCATCGTAAAAAGTGAAAACTCCGTCTTGAGCGTGGATGGTCAGCCGCCGACCTCATTGATGGAAGACGATATTGTAAAAGTCACCGCTGCCGATGTCACCGCGCAATTTGTCCGCTTTGGCGACCCCGGCTATTTTTATCGCAACCTGACCGCGCACATGAATCAAAATTCTTTAGCAGGACAGGCTTAAGCCTGTCCCACGCCACACAACCTCATCAAAAACTATGACCGACTCCACTTATTGCTACGCCCACCCCGACCGCGAAACGTCCCTGCGCTGCAAGCGCTGTGAAAGACCGATGTGCGTCTCTTGCGCGCAACGGACTCCCACTGGTTATATGTGCAAGGATTGTGTCCGCTCACATCAAAAATCTTTCGACACTGCCGAATGGTATGATTATATTTTTGGGTTTGCCATCGCTGCCTTTCTTTCAGCAGTAGCAGCCGTTCTGGTTACCTTCATCGGCAGCATCGGTTTTATTGGCTGGTTTTTGGCTTTTTCCGCCGCGCCGATTGCAGGCACGGTCATCACCGAAAGCGTGCGCGCCGTTACCCGCCGGCATCGCTCGCGCTCGTTGTTTCTCACCGTTGCGGCGGGCGTGGCAGTTGGCGCGTTGCCAATTATTGTCTTTCAAATCTTTTCCATGAATATCTTTGGGATACTCTTTCAAGTTATCTATCTGGTAATTGCCGTGCCGCTCGTCTATACTCGACTCTCTGGGATTCAACTTACAAAATAACCTATGCTCAACGAACTTCACATCCAAAATTTTGCGATCATAGATAAACTTGACCTGCGTTTCGATTCGGGACTCATCATCCTAACCGGCGAAACCGGCGCGGGAAAATCCATCGTGCTGGACGCGGTGGTCATGCTCATCGGCGGCAAAGCGGATACGACCTTCATCCGCTCAGACGCGGACGCGGCATTTGTCGAGGGCGTCTTTCACCTGCGCGGCGCGGAAAAAGAATCCGTGCATGAAGTCCTCAACCGCGAAGAACTGATGGACGACCCGAACTACATCACGCTCATGCGCGAGATTCGCAAGGAAGGCAGAAGCGTGGCGCGCGTCAATGGTCGCACGGTGAACGTCGGCTTGTTGAAGGAACTCGGCGCGCTGTTGATTGATATTCACGGGCAGGCGGAACATCTCTCCCTGCTCGACCCGCGCGCGCATCTCGGCTTGTTGGATAGATACGCGGAAGTCGCCAAGCCGCTCAGCGAATATCGCCAGACCTATCATGCGCTGTTGAATCTGCGCCGCGAGTTGAACGACCTGCGCAAAGCGCAACTTGATTCAGACCGCCGCGTAGATATGCTCTCTTATCAAATTGACGAAATCGAATCCGCGCGCTTGAAAGCCGGTGAAGAAGTGGAACTCCGCAAGGAACGCGATAGACTCGCCAACGCGGAATCGCTCGCGCAAAACGCGCAGGAAGCGCTTGCCATTTTAGATGAAGGCTCGCCCGAAACGCCCGCCGCGACAGACTTAATTGGTCAAGCCGCGCAAGCGTTGACCACACTCGCAAAAATTGACGCGGCACAATCTGAACTTGCAACTCAAGCCGACTTGCTGCTCGATACGATTTCGGATGTCGTTCACAACCTGCGCGATTATCTCGAAGAAATCGAGTTCAACCCAAAACGGCTGGACGAAGTGGAAGAACGCCTCGACCTGATTCATTCGCTCACGCGCAAATATGGCGGCGATATTCCCGCTGTCATCGCTTATGGCGCGGATGCAGCCAAGCAGCTGGATATGATCACCAACGCCGCTGACCGCATCGCTGAACTTGAAATGCAAGAAGCAAAGTTGCTGGAAAAACTCGCCAAGCAAGGCGGCATCCTTTCTGACAAAAGAAAATCTTCCGCGCTCAAGTTGGGAAAAGGAATCGAAGCCGAACTCGATGACCTCAAAATGGCATCCGCAAAATTTGGCGTGGACTTCCAAACCAAACCCGACCTGAATGGAATCCCCACACCTGATGGCGCGCGCATCGCCTTCGACCAAAACGGCTTTGACCGCGTGGAGTTTCTCATCGCGCCAAACCCGGGTGAAGGACTCAAGCCGCTGGCGAAGATTGCCTCCGGCGGCGAAACATCGCGCCTGATGCTCGGCTTGAAAAACGTGCTTGCGTCCGCAGATGAAGTGCCCGCGTTGATTTTCGATGAAATTGACCAGGGGATTGGCGGGCGCGTGGGCATGGTCGTCGGTCACAAACTTTGGAATCTCTCGCGTTCGCATCAGGTTTTTTGTGTAACGCACCTCCCCCAACTTGCCGTCTTTGGCGACCAACATTATCAAGTGCAAAAATTAATAGACAAGGGGCGCACGCTCACGCGCGTCGAGCCGCTCGAAGGCGAAGCGCGCCTGCTGGAGCTCTCGCAGATGCTGGGCGAAGTCGGCGAAGGCACGCTGCGCTCCGCGCATGATTTGCTCCAATCCGCAAGGAATATGGTGAAGGGAAAGTAACAGACTAAGACTCCGAGGCTTCAAAGACCTCGGAGTTTTTTCTTCCACGCTCAATGGACATTGACCCGCGTTTCGTTTGCTTTTACAATGTTAATATGTTCAACACGTTTGCCGGGTTTTTCCGCCCAGACCACGACCCTCCGCGCGCGGAGTATTTTTAGCGCACCCATATCGTAAAATTTATTTTACAAATGATCGCCGCGAAATAAATTTCGCATCACCCAAACTTATGCCCGAAGGAAAAAATGCCCACACCCATACTTTCAAAACGCGCCGCCATCTATGCCGATGTTCCCGATGAAAAGTGGAACGATTGGCGCTGGCAGTTAAGTCACCGCCTGAATACGGTGGATGAGATCGAAAAAGTCATCCCGCTCACAGATTCGGAACGCAAGGCATTGCAAACGCAGGGATTGTTCCGCGTGGATGTTACGCCGTACTACATCTCGTTGATTGACCCGCAAGACCCCAATGACCCCGTCCGCAAGCAAATCATCCCCGTATCAGAGGAGTTGAACGCGTTTACTTCGATGATGGAAGACTCGCTCGCGGAAGACCGCCACTCCCCCGTGCCGGGACTCGTCCACCGCTACCCAGACCGCGTCCTCATGCTGGTCACGACCCAATGCGCTTCCTACTGCCGATATTGCACGCGCTCGCGCATCGTCGGCGACCCAGGACAGACCTTCAACAAACAGGAATTCGAGATGCAAATCGAATACCTCAAACGCACGCCGCAAGTCCGCGATGTGCTGCTCTCCGGCGGCGACCCGCTTGTGCTTGCGCCGAAAGTCTTGGAAGAGCTGCTCACGCGCATCCGCGAAATTCCACACATTGAAATTGTCCGCATCGGCTCGCGCGTGCCGGTCTTCATGCCGCAGCGCATTACACAGGAACTATGCGATATGCTCGCCAAGTTCCACCCGCTGTGGTTGAATATCCATGTTAATCATCCCAACGAAATTTCACAGGAACTCGCCGACGCATGTGACCGCATGAGTCGCGCGGGCATTCCGCTGGGGAATCAATCTGTGCTTCTCGCGGGAGTCAATGACTGCGTGCATCTTCAGCGCGAACTTGTCCAAAAGCTGACGCGCATCCGCGTGCGCCCATACTATCTCTATCAATGCGACCTTGTCGAAGGCGCGGGACACTTCCGCACGCCGGTGGGAAAAGGCGTTGAAATCATCGAAGGTCTGCGCGGACATACGTCCGGGTACGCGGTTCCGCAGTTCATTGTAGATGGACCTGGCGGCGGCGGCAAAATCCCCGTTATGCCCAATTATCTATTGAGCATGTCCGACCATAAAATTATCGTCCGCAACTATGAAGGCTATGTCACCACGTACGAAGAGCCGACCGAATACACGTCGCACGACCCGAAGACCTGTAAGTTCTGCCAGAACAAACGCCCCGAACCCGGTCAAAGCGGTTTGACGGGATTGCTCGACGGCGAGGAAATGTTCATCAAGCCGGAAGGTTTCGACACGCTGCATGACCGCGGCGGAATCCAACATCGTTTGAAGGATGAAAGCAAATGGAAACCGCGCGGCATTGGCGCGGGCGACACAGAATAAACTCAAGCGTCCCGAAGGTTTCCCGCAAAACATCGCCCCAACCTTCGGGACGTTTCTTGTATAATTGAGTAACTCACCTTACACGCTTTAGGCGTGTCACCCTCCCGAAGGACACACCTGCACCCACCGCAGGTGCGGTGTCGGGACGATGTGAGCAAAGCGAAGGGTCTCCGAGACAACCGTAGAGATGTTTCGCTCCGCTCAACATGACAATGCGTAAGGTGAGTGAGTAAAAGTCTATCCGCTTGGCGTGATAGAATCTTAAGGAGAAAAAATGTACAAATCAACAAAAGCGATTATGCTCTTATTCACCCTCGCGTTATTTTTAGGCGCGTGTTTCCCTGTTGCCCAGCCAGCGCAGCAGGCTCAGAACACCCCCGAACTGATAGACGTGCAAGCGCAGATTAATACTTCGGTGGCGCAAACGATGGAAGCGCAAAATCAGATTGGGACATTTGTCGCGCAGACTGTTGAAGCGCAAGCTACGCCAACCTTTACCGCGACGCCGTTTTCGATTCCTACGTTGACGCCCTTTGTCATTGCAACATCCACCACCAGACCCAGCGGCGGCGGGGGTGGCAGCAGCGGCAGCAGCGGACCTGTCAACAATGGACCGTATGACTGCGAGCTCGTCAACCAAAAACCCCGCGACGGCGACCGCATCTGGCATCCCGGTGAAGACTTTGATGTAGTCTGGACGATTAAAAATACCGGTAATAAGAAGCTTCCTATTGACACCTACATCACCCCCATTGGCGGCGACCCTCTCTCACCCACGGCTGGTTATTTATTGGGGCAAGAAATTTTACCGGGAAAGACATTCAATATTCGTATTGAAGTTGTCGCGCCAGAAGTGTTTAGTTTAGATAAGGAACAGTTCACAATGAATTGGGCTGTCATTGTATTAGGCAGCAAGCTGTGCAGACCTTATATTTCTATTTTCGTTCAAAATCGGGGAGTTAAATAACTCGCATTACACGCTTTAGGTTTGTCAAACTAGTCAGAGTCACACTTACGCTACGCTGTCTACTTTCACACGCAGGGCGGGTGTCGCTTTGAGCAGAACGAGACATCTTTTAAGCACATCCAATAAAACAAGAGCGCGCGCAGGATGGAAGCGGCAGGAAGAATTGAAAACTTTCGCAATTCAATCTGGGCAACCTTTGCGCGCGCTGCAAGACTTTTCAACGCTTTATATAGAGAAAGGCAAGTTTATGCAACGGCGCGCTCAAATAAGAATTCTACTTCTCATCACCACGACAGCTATCATGCTTGCATGTATGCCAACGTTTGCGCCTGCTTCCGCGCCCATCCCAACCTTTGACCCGAACTCGCTCAGCACCGCCATAGCAGAGACCGCGAATGCCGCGTCCACGCAGACAGCGCTTTTCACCACGCCAACACTTACGCCAACCTTGACGCCGACCGCGAGCAAGACTCCCACCGAGACGCCCACTCCAAGCGCGACATTTGTCTTCGTCATTTATTCGCCAACCGCCACTTCGATTTCCACAAGCAGCGGAAAACCCGCCACGCCATACGCCTGCACGATACTTTCGCAATTCCCAGAGAATAACAGTTCCGTGTCGCCAAGCGTAAACTTTTCTGTGCGCTGGCAGGTGAAGAATTCCGGGTCATCCAGCTGGGATACCAACGCCACTGATTACCGTTACAAAAGCGGAGCCAAAATTCACAAGCAGCCAGCGTATGACCTATATAAGACAGTTTCGCCGGAAGAAAATGCCGATATTATTGTGGATATGCAAGCGCCGACCAAACTTGGAAAATATTCCACAACCTGGGTCATCAGAAGCGGTAAAACAGAGTTTTGCAAATTATCGCTCACCATCGAAGTCAAATAAAAAAAATCTCCGAGTTTCAAGCTCGGAGATTTTTTTTATTTATTA